>NZ_FMIF01000027.1:0-104255 GCF_900095615.1 Sporanaerobacter sp. PP17-6a
ATATATAAGTATTTATTTTATAAGGAAGTGTATATTTTATGACAGGGAGCTCAAATTCTTTTAAACGAAATTTTATAATTTTTATTTCTCTTGCCATTATATTTTTATTTAAGTTGATTCCTGCTCCGACGGGTTTACCCCAGGCAGGAATGGAAGTTTTGGGAATATTTATTGGTTGCCTTATCCTGTGGCTAACTATTTCTATTGATTGGCCAAGTTTTCTTTGTATAGGATTATTGGGGCTTATGCCAATGCTTGGATTCAACAATGTATTAGCAAGTTCTTTTGGAAATTCGACCTTTGCTTTTTTAATGTTTACGTTTATATGTACTTATGCTCTTTCAGAAACGCCATTTTTACGTCGATGCGCTTTATTTTTTATTACCAGTCCTATAGCTAAAAAAGGATCTTGGCATTTTGTAATTTTATTCTTTTTTTCTGTCATATTTGTAGGTTCATTTATTTCTCCAACAGTATTATTTGTTATTTTTTTACCAATTCTTGAAGAAATCTATAATGTTTTGAAACTTAAAAAGGGAGATAAGATAGCAGAGATGTTGATGATGGGATTGGCTTTTTGTACATCTATATCTTCGGGGATGACCCCAATTGCCCATGTGTTTTCTTTAATGGCTATGGGTTATTACAAAGCAGCAACAGGAAGGTCAATTGATTATGCCTCTTATATGGCATTTGCAGTGCCTGTAGGATTAATTAGCTTAATTTTTATGATTTTAATTTTTAAGCTTATTTATCGCCCTGACATGTCATACATTCAAAATATAGATATTTCTTCATTGAAAGCAGATAATAAACCTATGGATCATAAAGAAAAAAGTATACTAACAATCTTTGCAATTGTAGTAGGTCTATGGATAATACCAGGACTTATTAAACCTATTTTCCCAAGTATTGCAGCAAAAATTGATTTTTATGGTACAGCAATGCCTCCTTTATTTGGAGCGATTGCTTTATCTGTACTTACTTTTGAAGGCAAACCATTGCTTAATTTTAAAAATGCTATGTCAAAAGGAGTACCTTGGGGAAGTTTAATTATGGCAGCAGCGACATTAACTTTCGGTACAGCAATGACTAATGAAAAAATTGGATTAACAAAATATTTGTCGAACAGCTTAGGACCGGCGGTTTCAAATATGGCGCCTTGGCTACTTGTTTTATTGTTTACATTATGGGCAGCTGTTCAAACTAATTTATCTTCCAATATGGTTACGGTTACAACGGTTTGTACTATTGGAATTCCTATTGTTTTATCAACAAATGGAGCAGTAAATACTGCAGCCGTTGCATCAATTATTGGAATGATGTCTTCCTATGCTTTTGCTACTCCACCTGCTATGCCTCATATTGCAATTGCGGGAAGTTCAGGATGGGCCCATGCTTCTCAGTTACTTAAGTATGGAACTTTATTAATGATCATTACGGTAATTATCACCGTTATTATAGGGTATCCTATTGCATCGGCATTAATGTAGATTATATATAACTTTAAGTTCTGTTTTATAAAAGTATTTTATAGTTCATAGGGAAATTCTAATTTTCCTTAATTAAAAAAAGGCTCCAACTCTATAGAAGCCTTTTTTATTTTATGCATTTTAGTGAATTAATTATGTTGTTAAGCTTATTCGGCTTAACAGCATAATTAATTCGTAAATAAAGATTAAAGCCAGCTATTAAATTTTTTAATATAAATATTTTTTGCTATTTGAATCGACATGCAATAGGATAAAAGTATTATTCCAAGCCATAGAAAATATTTTAATGGTAATGGAACAAATTCTATATAATTTCCAAAAGTAGTAAAGGGAATTGATATTCCTATAATCATTATAATAATTGTAAGAGTAAGAACCGGCTTTGTAGCTCTGCTTTGTATAAAAGGTATTTTTTTTGTTCTTATCATATGAACTATCAATGTTTGTGATAAAAGGCCTTCTATAAACCATCCGGATTGAAATAATGATTGAGATTCAACAGAATTTGTTTTAAACACATACCACATGATAATAAATGTAACTATATCAAATATAGAGCTAATAGGACCTATTCGTATCATAAATTTTCCGATGTCATTTGCGTTCCATTCACGGGGTACTTTTAGATATTCTTCGTCCATAGAGTCCCAAGGAATTGATAATTGAGATATACTGTAAAGAAGATTTTGTACTAAAAGTTGTATCGGAAGCATTGGTAAAAACGGCAAGAAAGCACTTGCTATTAATACACTAAATACATTTCCAAAGTTAGAACTGGTAGCCATTTTTATATATTTAATAATATTTCCGAATACCCTTCTTCCTTCTAATACACCTTGTTCAAGAACCATCAGATCTTTCTGAAGCAGTATTATATCTGCCGATTCTTTTGCAATATCTACTCCCGTATCAACAGATATCCCTACATCCGATTCCTTTAATGCCGCTGCATCGTTGATTCCATCGCCCATATAACCGACAACATGACCGTTTTTTTGGAGAATGTTAATTATCTTTGATTTTTGAATAGGAGACAGTTTTGCAAATACGTCGGTAGATTCTGCTTCTTTAGATAATTCCTCATCACTCATTTTATCTATATCAATGCCTAATTTAATATTCTCAGCAGGAATACCTACATCTTTACATATTTTTCTGGTGACAATTTCATTATCGCCGGTTAATATTTTTATTCTTACCCCATTGTATTGAAGGGCCTTTATAGCAGCAGATGCAGAATCTTTTGGAGGATCTAAAAATCCTATATATCCCATTAAAACCATATCTTTTTCATCTTGAACGCTGAAATTATTCTCGTCGGGAATATCGTTTTTCTGTGCTATAGCCAATACTCTCATTCCATCTTTATTAAGGTCGGAAACCATTTTTGATACTTTTATTTTTATTTCATCAGTCAAGGGAACTACTTTTTTATCCAACTCAACGAGTGTACATACGGATAGCATTTCTTCAATAGCTCCCTTAGTTACAAGCTGCCTTTTATTGTTTTCGCTGATTACTACAACAGACATTCTTCTTCTTACGAAATCAAAAGGTATTTCATCTATTTTTTTATATTTATTAATTAAATTGTTAAATCCTAATTTATCTCCATATTCAATAACAGCCAGATCCATTAAATTTTTGAGTCCTGTCTGATAATAGCTGTTCAGATAAGCATGCCTTAGAACCCTGTCGTTTTCATTTCCGGACACATCCAAATGTTTTTCTAAAACTATTTTATCTAAAGTAAGAGTACCTGTTTTATCTGTGCATAGTACATCCATGGCGCCGAAATTTTGAATGGAATTTAGCCTCTTAACTATAATTTTGTGTTTAGAAAGAGAAATAGCGCCTTTCGACAGATTAGTAGTGACAATTGTAGGAAGCATTTCAGGAGTCAGACCTACCGCTATGGATACTGAAAAAAGAAAAGCTTGTAGCCAATCTCCTTTCGTAATACCATTTATTAAAAAGACAATAGGAACCATAATAAGCATAAATTTTATAAGAAGGAGACTAACACTGTTTACTCCTCTTTCAAAACTTGTTTTTCCTCTCTGTCCTACAAGGGATTTTGACATTGAACCAAAATAAGTGTCGTTGCCTGTAGATAATACCACAGCTACAGCAGTACCACTTATTACATTTGTTCCCATTAAGCAAATATTATCAAGATCAGCAATTCCTTTATTTATATTTTTTATAGGTGATACATACTTTTCAACGGGTTCGGATTCACCGGTCAAGGCTGACTGACTGATGAACAAATCCTTACATGATATAATTCTCATATCTGCAGGAACCATATCTCCCGCAGCCAGATGGATTATATCTCCAGGAACTACTTCTGTTATATAGGTTTCTCTTTTACCCTTATCTTTTCTTACAATAGCTGTAGTTGTATTAACAGCCTGTTTCAATTTATCCGATTCGATTGCAGATTTATATTCTTGAATGAAACGAAGGGTCGCACTGATTATAATCATTGTTAATATTATAAATAATGTTATCCAGTTTTTTTGCCCTGGTTTTGCGAATAATATATCTGTAATAAAGGAGACAAAAGCAATAATGGCCAATACCAGAATAAATGGGTCTACAAAGGATTTTGCAAGGTATACAAACCATGGAGTATCTTTTTCATATGTTATTACATTTTCTCCGTATTTTTCTAATCTTTCAGCAGCTTCTTCATCAGTGATTCCATCTAAGCTGGTACCAAATTCATTTAATATGTCCTTTATTTCTTTTTGGCTGTATTTATAGAGATTTTCAGTTATAGCCGATATCTTTTTGAAATTTATATTCTTCATTTTTTTCACCCCCAAAATGACAATAATAAAACTAAGGTTAACATAAGAGATTTTTTAACCCAAAAATTTTTTCATCTTTCATATATAGTATTGATTTTTAAGAAAAAAATATTTTGAATTGGAAATACAACTAAATTCGTGGAAGGATATTGTCATTGGGATATATTAAAAGACAAGATTAAACAGCCTTATTACTTCTTTCGTGGAAGAATGGATAAGTAATTAAGTTGTTTAGTCTTTTAACTTTATATATATCTTTTATGCCCTTCCGCAGACTACTTCCGTCACCATCCAATTCTTCTCACCTCCAAATAAATAAAAAATCTTCGCAAACTTGAATAGCGAAGGTTAAAATAATCTTCTCGTTCAAGTTTTGGCTCTAAAAGGCACTGAAGTTGCATTAAGTTAAGCCTTACGACAAAACTTGCTTACCAGCTCAGAGTGTTTCCATTCTTTTACGGTAGCAACCCATATCCTTTCGGTAACCTCACCTACCGAGGTTTGTTTAATTATATTATTAGTATAATCTTATTTAAAAGGAAAGTCAACCATTAGAAATTTTTTTATTTTGAAGACATGTTGAAGACATGGGTGAACGAGTCTTTGACAGTTGAAGAATAAAAAAATCGTTAAAGTTCGGAGTTTGTCAAGTAAATTGTCATATTTATTTTTAAGTCTCAAAACACTTCAAATTCAACAGTAAATTAGATTCTTTTTTTATCATTTTAAATTCAATTTAAATCTTTTATTCCTGCCGATTTTTTATTCTTATTGATATAAATATTATATTTGAGTTCCATTGATTTCAGCATAATCCGGAGGTAGAAACGACACAAAAGAACCGTCCCCTTGTGTTGTTAACTGCATTAATAAAAATTCATTAACAGTATAAAAATAAAAAAATAAATGATATAATTATAATATAGTTATATTTATTTTGACCGGTGGGAGGATAACGTTGGATTATGGAAAATATGGCTGAAAAAATTGAAAAACTGACATTGGAATTGACTAGTATTTTAGGGGTTGCCGGTACGGCGGATGAAACAAAGGTGGCTCGATTTATTTATGAGAAGTTTAAGTCCATGAATTATTTTAAAGAGCATCCAAACTTGATTAGATTGATTGACATAAAAGGCGATAATTTGAATAGGAAAAATGTAATAGCTATAGTAAAGGGAGAGAAGAGAAGAAACAAGAATACTTTAATAATAATGGGCCATTTAGATACTGTGGGGATTTCTGATTATGGGGATTTAAGCCGATATGCAACAAACCCGAGGGAATTAAAAGAAAAACTTAAAAATGTCGTTTTGCCTGAAGATGTTTCAAAAGATTTATATTCGGGAGAATATTTATTTGGAAGAGGAATATTTGATATGAAATGTGGCATTGCCGGGGCAATGATGGTAATAGAGGATATTTCTCAAAATTTTGAGGACCTTGAAGGCAATATTGTATTTTTATCGGAAGCAGACGAGGAGGGAAATTCCACGGGGATGATTGCCGCAGTTCCCGAACTGATAAAGTTAAAAGAGGAGCAGGGTTTTGAGTATTTAGGACTTATAAATACGGACATTACCACATCTTTATATCCAAAGGATGAAAAAAAATACATATTTACAGGAACAGCAGGGAAATTGATGCCTACGTTTTATATAGTTGGAAAGGAAGCCCATGTGGGAGAGCCTTTTTCAGGCTTGGATCCCAATTTAATTGCCTCTCAGATAACCTGTGATATTGACTTGAATTGTGAATATTGCGATGAAATGGAAGGAGAGTTTACATTACCTCCTGTTACGTTAAAGCAGAAAGACCTTAAAAATGAATATTCTGTTCAAACAGCCAGAACGGCTTATCTGTATTTTAATTATTTAACAAATAACAGTACTCCTGACGGAGTAATGAAAAGAATGAAGAAAGCCGCTAAAGAATCTTTTAAAAAGGTTATAGAAAGAGTTGAAAGAAACGCAGAAAGATACTATGGGATGACGGGTTTTCCTTATAAAAGAATTTCATGGGAAGCAAGAGTAATGACTTATGAAGAGCTATATAAAACTGTTAAAGCCGAAAGAGGAGAAGAGGCAGATAATTTGATCAATAATTTAACGGAAAGATACCTTCAAAAGCCTGAAACTGATAAGCTGACTGTTACATTAGAAATAGTTAAAGAATTACATGAACTATGGTCGGATAAAAATCCGGTTATAATAATATATTTTTCTCCCATTTATTATCCTCATACCTATGTAAAGGGCAATAATATCAATGAGAAAAGATTTATAAATTCTATAGAAAAAGCTGCAATTCAAAATGGTGGGAAATATGATATTCAAATTAAAAAGTTTTTCCCTTGGATTTCGGATCTGAGCTATGTCTCTGCTCCAAAAGAAGAAAGGATAATTAGTGTCTTTAGGAACAATACTCCCGGATATGGTATATTATACAGTCTTCCGTTAAAGGAAATGCAGCAATTAAATTTACCTACAGCTAATATAGGACCTTTCGGAAAAGATGCCCACAAATTTACCGAAAGACTTCATAGGGATTATTCCTTTAATGTGTTTCCTCAAATTTTATATGATACGATTAAAAATTTACTTAATTAATAGAGGAGAATAGGTGTTAAACTAAAGGGATGTATTGGTTTTTTTCTTTTATTTGTTGGATTAAAAAATTTTCTATTGTTCTCATTCCCTTAATTATATATTCGTCGTCTACATCTCCGAAGCTTAACCTTATATAGTTCGTGTCTATATTCTTATCTATAAAGAATATATCACCCGGAACTATTATTACGTTATTTTTGGCACATTCGTTGTACATATCGATGGAATTTACTCCTGCAGGGAGTTTAAGCCAAAAACTTAATCCGCCTTTAGGATCAAAGAAGGATACTCCGTATTTTTTGAGATTGGTGATTTCTTTTAACATAAGCTTGTACTTTTTCTTATAGATCTTCATTATATTTTCCATGTGATTTTTCCATAAGCCTTTTCGTAAATAAAGGTCAAAGGATTTTTGAATAAACCCTGAAGAAGATATATCCGTAATATGCTTTGCTCTTATTATGCCCTTGGATAGTCTTTTAGGAATGGTTAAAAATCCCATTCTTATTCCGGGCATAAAAATTTTCGAGAATGTTTTTATATAAATTATCTGATCATGCTTATCTATTGCTTTTAAAGGAATTCTCTTTTCACCTTGGTAGGTAAGGTCCGAGAGAAAATCATCTTCCAGTATATAAAAGTTATATTCATAAGCACATTTTACGAGTTCTTCCTTAATCTTTTCACTATAGGAATAGGTAGTGGGGCTTTGGTAATTTGGCATTACATATAAAAGCTTTGGTCTGTATTCTTTAGCACGTTTTTTGAGAGTATCAATATCGATTCCATTTTCGTTTATTGGAATATCGAGTATGTTTGCTCCTCGCCACTTAAAATTGTCAATGGCACTTTGATAAGTCGGATTTTCTACAAAGACATAATCTCCCGGATAAATCAAAGTTTTAGTTACAATATCTATTCCCTGTTGTCCTCCGGAAGTTATCTGAATTTGATTTTTTTCCACATCTATTTTATAATTTTCTTTAAGAAATGACGATATTGATTCCCTTAAAGGTTCATATCCGTTTATTTCGGGATAGACAAAGGCATTTCCCTTTTCCCTGTCAAGTACTTCTATTATAGCCTCTTTAAATTCCTTTACTGGAAAGAGCTCAGGATTAGGAGATATATTGGCAAAATTAATGCTGTTCTTTGAGAGAGTCAGTATTCCGGAAGACATAAGATCGATTTCTTTTTCCGAATAATATTTATATTCCAAGTTTTTTCCTATACTCCTCACATAAGTACCGCTTCCCCCTTTTGAATATACATACCCTTCTTTTTCCAACAATTTATATGCATTTATTACGGTTATATTGTTTATATTTAATTCCCTTGCCAGGCTTCTTATGGAAGGAAGCTTCTCTTCTTCTTTCAGATTTTCTTTGATTATGTTTTCTTTTATTTCTTCACAAAGTTGTACGTATAATGGAGTGTTTACGCTTTTATCCAAAGATATTTTCATTGTTTACCTCCTTAAACAATTAAAATGTATCGATACATTAATTATAACATACCTATAAGCTGAAATCCACTATAGAAATATATAAATTGACCAAATAACAAAAAAGTAATTATACCAGTTGTGTTGTTTATATTAAGATTTTTTGTTAAACTTTTATATAGGGAGAATTTTGACATGCTGTTTAATAAATAGCATATCACAGGGGAAAAAGGGGATGAAAGATATTGGAAAAAGATATTGCTAAAAGGCCCAAGGGATTTAAAATTTTTATTTTGATATTATTATTATTAATTGTTTTTTTCTCAAATGAAGACATCAGATTAAAATTTGAAGATCTTATACGCAAAATAGGGGGAAATTCTAAAACTTTAGTTTTAAAAGATAGTTTTCCAATTAAAATAAATACGGAAAATATGAAGCTGTACGAAAATATGCTAATAAGATGGGAAGAAGGAAGCATTATAGCAGTGAGGACTGATGGAAATAAAGGGTGGGAGAAGAAATCGGATTTTCAAGAGCCTCTTGTTAGTTTTGGCAAAAATAATATATATTTTTCAGAGGGCAGTACAGGAGATATATATTATTTAAGCAAAGAAGGAAAAAGCATAAAAAGGGTAGAAATGAAATCTCAGATATCAAGAATGTTTGAAAAAAATAATACTCTTATAATTGTCCAGAATAATGATGTGGGAGGGAAATTAAGTATTTTAGACGGAAATGGAAAGCTTATAGCGAGTTCCATTTTTGAGGGCGGATATTTTCTTGATTTAAATGTAGATGATAAAAAAACAAAATATGATGTTTCCACTCTTAATTTAGATGAAGATAATATGAGCAGTACTCTTGTTTTATATGAAATGAACGGAAAGGAAATAAATAGATACAAATTTAATGATGAGATTTTGATCTTTACTCAGTTTGTAAATAATGATAGTCTAATTTTACTTACTGATAGTAAGATATATTTTTTAAAGAGTAATAGTATTATTTGGGAAAAGGGCATGAACAAAATTAAAAATATATATGTTCAAGACAAAAATATTTATTTGTTATATGATGATACTTTAGAGATAATTAATTTTGAGGGAAAAACAGAGGAAAAAATATCTTTGAAGGAAGAATACAATAAAATTATTTTCTTTAATGATAAATACTTCCTTTTATTTGGGGATACATATATATCGGGTTTTAGCAAAGAAGGAAAAGAAGTGCTGAAATATAAAACTGACGGAGAAATAAAAAATGTTTTTGCTAATGGCAAGGAAGTAGTAGTGATATTTCCGGAGAAGATAGAAATAATGGAGATTTCAAATAAATAAAACGGTAAGGTGAATTTTATGAATTGGTTGGATTTACTTATTTTATTTATAATAATATATAATATATTTAAAGGATTAAGTTTAGGATTTATAAAATCAGTATTTTATTTAATACAATTTATATTGGCTATTCTGCTAACAAAAAGGTATTACCCAGTTTTATATGGGTATATAATAAATAATCCACATGTATATGACATATTTAAAAATATATTGGGAATAATTATAAAAATACTATTTTTTAGTAAAATTGAAAAAGATCCGACGTTTTTAACCGATATTATTTCCAAGGGAGTAATTAACATAGTAATAAATGTAGTATCCATTTTAATTGTATATATGATAGTAAGATTTCTTTTGGGATTGGTACTTAATATAGTTTCAGGCATTTTTAAAGTTCCTGTACTTAGGCAGCTTGATAAAATAGGTGGATTTTTATTTGGAATAATTAAAGGGATGGTAATAGTGTATATTATATTTGCCCTTCTTTCTCCTATCACTTATATTTTTCCCGATGGAAAAATAAGCAAAGGAATAGATGAATCTATATTGTCTGAGTATTTTATCCATCAAAATTTTATTCGTGATTTTTTTGATTCAAATGATTTTATATAATATAGTATTTAAGGAGGAATTTTTATGGGAAAAAAAGATTATTCTTTTGGGATTATACTAATAGCCATAGGAATTATGTTTTTGCTTTTAAATTTAAACGTACTTTCCTTTAGTTGGATAATTTTTATTACATCACTGTTTTTTATAATACTATATTTTTACAGAAAACAGATGGGATATATGACTATAGGGTTAATACTTCTTGCTGTTTCTTTAGTATCCTTAATTAATGAATATATTTTTGACACCGTAAATATAAAAGGGTTTGTATATTTATGGATACTTGGGATTATATCATTAATTATGTATAAAAAATATAGTACAAAGGGTTATTTGATATTCGGCTGTATACTTCCCGTAATAGGTACCTACAGTTTAATCGAAGAGCTTGTTTATGGGGATATAAGCTGGATATTTTTCCTCCTTTTAGCTGTATCTTTTTATGTAATATATATAGTCGGATATAAAAGAATTGGAGAAAGTTGGGCCAGAAATCTTTCAGCAATATTTGTAATTCTTTCTCTACTGTTCCTTTTATCTTCAAAGAATGTAATTAAATATGGATTTTGGAAGGTAATATCTTATTTATGGCCTATACTTCTTGTAATAATCGGAGTGAGAATAATATATAATATGAAAAAAATCAATAGGTATTAATAGAAATTCCTCCTCTTTTTTAAAAAGAGGAGGAATTTCTATTAAGGGGAAATTTACATTTTTGTAATCATTCAACTGTTATTTCTACCTTTTCACCATCTTCATTTTCCAAATCTACTATTTTTCCTTCGGCGCCATTTTTAATGGCATCGAATATATCTTTGAAGTCATTGTCGTCTAAACCTGTATCCTTTAACTCGGGAGAAAATTTCTTAGCAATTTTTAATCCCAAACCTACAAAGGAAATAGGAAGATTTACATTTACTTTGGTATCGTCGTCCGGATCGTAAACCCTTATTTTAATCCATTTAGGGCTGGGGTTTTGAACAAAGTTTTCCGATGTCTTTTCTTCGAGGGCTTCAAGAAGGTTAACCCCTTCTTCTATACTTATTTTCTCGCTTTGTACCATTTTAAGTATCTGCATTCTTTCTTCCTTTAAATTTTCAGCCATTTTTTACCTCCTATTTAATTATTATTGAACCGTTTGAGGTTCTGCATAATATATCTAGATGATCTTTGCTTTCGTCAAAGTCTATGCTGTGAGCAATTATTTTTTTGGGACCTAATTTACTATTCTTATTAATTCTGTAAACCATATTTTCTAACTCTAAAGCTATAGTTCCTAGTGAAGTTTCCAAATCAAGAGAAGTTGGTTTTGAAATATGATTTAAGCTTCCTTCTATGGAATCATTAGATGTACTCAGTTCTATACTTTTCATATCGCCCGTTTTAATTTTATCAAAAGTTATCTTTCCATTAGAAGTATTTACTTTTATCGTTTTTGATTTGATATCATTTAAATTTATGCTTCCATTAGAAGTAGTACCGATTATTTTATCAGACGAAATATTATCAAAAGTTATTTTTCCATTCTTTGTACTTGAAGATGTAAGGGAAGAACTTATATTAGTAAGAGTGACACTTCCGTTTGATGTAGCTGAATCTATGGAAAAAGAATTAATATCGGTCATTTGTATTTTACTGTTATCAGTTTTACATTTTATCTTATTTGCGTCTATTTTTTCAAATATTATTGATGAATTGCTGGTTCTGCATATAAATTTATCAGCGTGTATTTTTTCTCCTTCAATTTTTCCGTTGGAAGTTGTAAGTGTTATTTTATTAAATTTCCTATTGGGAATATATGCTTCAATTTTAACGCCTACAATTGGGACGTTCTGTTTAGAAGAGGGGCTAAATATTATAGAGTTGTCTTTTTCAGTAAAGGAGTATAACTCGTCATCTCTGTTCTTACCGGAGAAATACTTTTTTAATTTAAATGTAGTTTTTAAAAGAACAGATTCTTTATCCCAAGAAGAAATTTTTATTTCTCCGTTCATACCCCACAATTCCAAAGAAGGATTTTCTAAATGAGATATATTTTTTTCCAACGTTTTATTTACAGTTTCGAAAATGGAATTATTTATATTAAAATGAGTTTTATCTACTATGTTGTTTATTATATTAAATACTTTGTTTCCTATATCAGAATTTGAATTTTCTTCTTTTTTGGTGTCCTTATCCGAGGATAAATCTTTATCGACATTTATTTTCCCTTTATCATTGTCCTTTTCTATATCGATTTTAGTATTATCTGCATTTTCAGATTCACTATCTTCTTCCCATTCTTCCCATTTTTCCAATTCTTCGTTTTCCTCTAAAGCTTCAATAAGTTTAATAGCTTCTGTACTTGTTATTTTTCCTTCTTCTAACATGGACAAAATCATCATTTTTTCTTCCTTCATTTTTTAAGCCCCCTTATTCTTCTCCCTTTAATAATTTGACAGCTTCTTCAGGAGAAATTTCTCCATTTTTTAATTTTTCCAATATAGCTTTTTTATCTATATTTACGGTAGTAACTTTAGGACTATATCCTAATGCTTGTATTACGTCTTCCAATTTATTTCTCACCGTTGGATAGGAGATTCCCAATTCCTTTTCTATTTCTTTTATATTTCCGCGGTTTTTTATAAATATTTCCGCAAATTTTTTTTGCTCATCTCCGAGTCTGCAGAATTTACAAAGAGTAAAACTTCCCTCAATAGTTGTATTGCAATAGTTACACGATAATCTGGTTACTTCCATTTCCTTTCCGCATACAGGGCATTTTCCTATAACTTCTCTATTCATATTTTCACCTTCCTTATATCACAGAAATTTTTATTTCATCTTCTCTATCTTCTACATAAACTAAATCAAATTGTCCATAATTTTTTAACTCATTTAACATTTGATGTAAGTTAATTTCTTTGAATACTTCTATTAAATATTTTTCATCTCCTTTGAAACTTTTTTTATATTTAAAAGCAATTTCAACAAATTTTATTGCTGTATTTCCAAGGATATCTAAAAGCCAAAAAGGTATAGAAGGAATTTTTATAGTCTTATTTTCGGATTTATCTTTAATTATTATTTTTAATTTTGAACATTTTTTAATTTTTTCTTTCAAGTCTAATTCCTCCTTAAACAAAACAAGAAAAAATTTCTCTTTAATGATATAATAATAGATAATAAATAGAAAGTCAATATAAATATTAAAAATATTAATGCTTATATTAATATTTTTAATTATAAACTTAAATATATAAAATTCTCTAAGATTATAACATATAAAAAAATCAGTTTTATATGTTTACATAATTGATTATATATGTAGAAAGAATGTATAATATAATTAGTTTATATAATTAAGGAGGCAGACTTATGAATAAGAAAGAAGTTAATGCAAGAGGGCTGGAATGTCCGAAACCTGTTATTATGACTAAAAAAGCATTGGATGATAAGAATAATGATGTTGTAGTTACAATTATTGATAATGAAGTAGCAAAAGAAAATGTTTCTAAATTGGCAAAGAGCTTGGGATATAAATATTCGGTGGACAAGGGAAAGGAAAATGAGTATTATATTACTATAACCAAAGGAGAAGGAGAGGAGAAAGGGAATACCTGTGCTTCTGGCAATTTCAAAGATTTAACCATTGCTTTTGGGACAAATACTATGGGAAGGGGTTCGGAAGAATTGGGGAAAATTCTTATTAAGAGTTTCATATACACTTTAACTCAATCAACTCCCTATCCATCTTGCCTTTTATTTTATAATGGAGGTATAAAACTTACATGTAAAGGTTCGGAAGTATTGGATGATTTGAAAAAATTGGAAGAAGAAGGTGTGGAAATATTATCCTGTGGAACATGCCTTGATTTTTATAAAATGAAGGATAACTTAGGTGTAGGAGAAGTTACTAATATGTATGTTATACTTGAAAAGCTGAAAAATTCTTCAAACAACATAACAATTAGTTAGGAGAGTTATAATGATTGACGAAAGTTTTGGAGTAATTGCTTTTAATTCTACCAGTCATGCTATAAAAGGTGAAAAAATATTTAAAAATCAAAATTTAAAAATAAAAACCATACCCACTCCTCAAGAAATAACCGCTAATTGTGGCCTTTCTATCCTTTTTGATTTAGGAGATAAGGAAACAATATATAGTATTATTAAGGATAATAACTTAGAGATAAAAGGCATGTACAAATTGATCAGAAAAGATAAGAAAAAATATATAGAAGAAATTTCCATGTAGGTGAGAATAAAATGCTGCATTCATTAAATAGAGTAAAAAAATTCTTGAATATATTTTTTACATCAGATGGCAGTGACTTGAATCTAATAGAAAAATTAGTAAAAATAGCAGTAATACTTGCAGTAATTAAATTAGTTATAAAAATACTCAACGGTGTAGTGGATAAAGCCTTTGAAAAAAGAGAAAAATTAAAATTCGGGATAGATGATAAAAAATCTAAAACTCTTGCGGGAGTTTTAAAAAACCTTTTTAAATATGTAATATATTTTATAGGAATAGTGTCTATATTGGATTTGTTTGGGATAGAAACCAATTCCATACTTGCTACTGCCGGTATTGGGGGACTTGCCGTAGGTTTCGGCGCTCAGAGCCTTGTTAAAGATGTAATATCCGGTTTTTTGATTCTCTTTGAAGACCAGTATTCTGTAGGTGATTATGTTAAAATAGGGGAATGGGAAGGCACAGTGGAAGAAATGGGACTTAGAATGACTAAGATTAGAGGTTCTTCTGGAGATTTATATATAATACCTAACGGAAGTATTCAATTTGTGACCAATAAAAGTAAAGGCCCAATGAGTGCTCTTGTTAAAATCAATATTGCTTATGAAGAAAATATTGAGAGGGTTACTGAAATACTCGAAAATGTATGTATAAAATTGAAATCGGAAGATAAGAGTATATTAGAAGGTCCTACAGTTCTCGGCATTACCGATATGGGAAAGGATAACATAGAAATAACCGTTACTGCCAAAACAAATCCTATGGAGCAGTGGAAGGTGGAAAGAGAATTAAGAAAAAATATAAAGGAAGCCTTTGAAAAAGAAAAAATTGCGGTCTCATACCCGAAGAAAATAATAGTGGAAGATAGCCATCAGGGGGGAGAAAATTGATTACAAAATTTAATGTAGGAGATATAGTATCTTTAAAAAAAGTTCATCCTTGCGGAGAAAATAAATGGGAAATTACAAGAACAGGAGTGGATTTTAAACTTAAATGTACTAAATGCGGCAGAGAATTATGGATTCCCAGGATTGATTTTGAAAAAAAAGTCAGAAAAATTTTGGTGGGAGAAAAATGGGAAAGTGTTAATAAAAATTAATAATTCGTATAAGTATGTAAAAATGCTAAGTTAAAGTAGAATTCCTGCTAAAAGTACTGAGAACCATTAGACAATATAAGAAAAAAGAGATAAGATTATATAGGAAAGTGTTTTCATAAAGGAAATTATTTTTAAGAATAGGGGGCGTTATTGTGAGTTTAAAATATGCAGAAAGAATGGATAATATTAAGGCTTCGGAAATCCGTGAGTTGTTAAAGCTTACACAAGACCCTAAAGTTATATCCTTTGCAGGAGGATTACCGGCAGCGGAATTGTTTCCAATTGAAGAAATGAAGAAAATATCTGTTGATGTTTTAGAGAAATACGGTAAGGTAGCTTTACAGTATGGGCCTACAGAAGGATATGAGCCTTTAAGAAAAGTTATAGCATCAAGAATGAAAAAATTGGGCGTGGAAGCATCCAAGGATAATATATTAGTAATCAGTGGTTCTCAGCAGGGTCTGGATTTTTCGGGGAAAATATTTATAAATCCGGGAGACGTAATACTTTGTGAAAGTCCCAGTTATCTGGGAGCAATAAATGCGTTCAAAGCTTATGAACCCAAATTTATAGAGGTTCCGACAGATGGAGACGGAATGATCCTTGAAGACTTAGAAGATATTTTAAAGAATAATGATAATGTAAAATTTATATATGTAATTCCGGATTTTCAAAATCCATCGGGAAGAACATGGACAGAAGAAAGAAGGAAAGGCCTAATTAAATTAGCAAATAAGTATGATATTGTAATAGTTGAGGATAATCCTTATGGCGAATTAAGATTTGAAGGGGAGTATCTTCCTGCGCTGGCTCATTATGATACTGAAGGAAGGGTAATATTCTTAGGGACATTTTCAAAGATATTCTGCCCCGGATTAAGATTAGGCTGGGTATATGCACGTTCGGATATTTTAAATAAATTTATTTTAACAAAACAAGGGGCTGATTTACAGTCAAGTACTATTTCTCAAATTCAGGTTGCCGAATTTTTTGAGGAATATGATATAGACGGACATATTGAAAAACTGCGAACTGTTTATAAAAAGAGAAGGGATGTAATGATTAAGGCTATGGAAGATGAGTTCCCTGATTGTGTTAGCTTTACCCGTCCTAATGGTGGACTTTTTACTTGGGCTGTTCTTCCGGAAAATATTAATGCGAGAGAACTGGCAGTAAAGGCGCTAAAAAAGAATGTAGCCTTTGTGCCGGGAGGGTCGTTCTTCCCCAATGGAGGGAATGAAAATACCATGAGACTTAATTATTCATGTATGAATGAAGAAAAAATAATTGAAGGAATCAAAAGACTGGCGGCTGCAATTAATGATATGCTGCTGGAGACCGAGAAAGCATAGAAATCACAATGAAAAGCAGAAATCTTTAAATTTATAAGGGTTTCTGCTTTTATTTTAATATTAATTTTACCAAAACTATTGTTAAATTTTCCTTGAAATATGTCAATAATAATGATATATTTATAAAGTGTATCCTTGCTCTATAAAAAATAGAGCCGTTAGTCCAGAAGGAGGTGAAATATATGAGAAAATATGAAGCAGTCCTTATCTTTGTTCCAGATATGGAAGAAGAAAAGAGAAATCAACTACTTGAAAGATTTAAAGGGATAATTGAAGGAGAAGGAAGCATCCTAAAAGTTGACGAATGGGGAATAAGAAAGCTTGCTTATGAAATAAATGATTATATTGAAGGATATTATATAATTATCAACTTTGAATCGACACCGGAAGTTGTGAAGGAAATGGACAGGATAGCTAAAATTTCTGATGATATAATGAGACATATGATTATTAAAGAAGATGAATAAAGCCAAGGGTGGTGTTTTATTTGAATAGTGTTATTTTGATTGGAAGATTGACCAGAGACCCAGAATTAAGGTTTCTCCCTGCAAGCGGAACTCCTGTATCTACATTTAGTTTGGCTGTAGACAAACAGCTATCGAAAGAAAAAAAACAAGAAATGGAATCGAAGGGAGCTGCCACGGCTGATTTTATAAATATAGTTGTATGGGGAAAACAAGCAGAAAATTGTGCTAACTACTTATCCAAGGGAAAACTTGTTGCTATTCAAGGAAGAATTCAGAGCAGAAGCTATGAGGGAAAAGATGGTCAAAGAAGATATGTGACAGAAGTAGTGGCAGATAGAGTTCAATTTTTAGAATGGGGCGATAATAAAGGTTCAAATTTCAGCAGTAACAGTTCAGATTTCCCAGACATTGAAGGCTTTCATCCTGTAGATGACGATAATATTCCATTCTAAAAGGAGGGGAGAGTTATGCAGAAAAGATATAAAACGAGAAAGAGAGTTTGCAGTTTTTGTGCGGACAAAGTTGATCATATTGACTATAAGGATATAAATAAACTTAAAAAATATATAACTGAAAGAGGAAAGATACTTCCGAGGAGAATTACCGGTAATTGTGCCAAACATCAAAGACAGTTGACAAAGGCTATAAAGATGGCAAGGCAAGTAGCTTTGTTACCATATAATGCAGATTAATGAGAGGAATATGTCCTCTCTTTTTTTGTTTGACATTGAACTCATTACTTTGTATTATTTTAGTAAGACTTATTTTATTAAAGGAATTTTTATTTACATATAGAATTTTAAATAAGGATGGCGGGGATATGATTAATGATAAGGATATAAATATCACTAAAAATTTAAAAACAATAGAATGGCTTAAAAGCGAGCTTTTAATGAGTATAGCATCTCTTTATGAATTGATGTCTAAAGGAGGAGAAAATGTTAAAGAAGATGCTTCAGATTTGATTTCAAATATTATATTAATTTCTTATTTATTAGGGAAAAGGCTTGGAATAAGTTATGAAAACATTGATTTAAAAGTTGAAAATAAACTAAAATTGGGTTTAGTGGAGAATCATAAGATTGAAAAATGGTATGGAGATTTCAGCGAGCTTATAGAAAACTTTAGGCTGAGAAAAGAATAGGAGTGAATAATTTGATATTTAAAAAGAACTTGGTACTTTTTATGGAAGTCATAGTTGTAGCCGCTTTAATGGCTTTGTATATGTTTTTAGGATTATATTATCTTCCGGTTATATCCATTTTTTATCCCATACCCTTTATAGTTTTAGGTGCTAAAAAAGGATTAAGATACAACATTATTGGCTTACTGTCCTCCTGTGTTTTAATAGGAGCGTTAATGGATATATATACGGGGATTTTAGTATTTGCTGTTTTTGCACCGGTAAGCATTTTTATAACATATTATATTAAACAAAGAAAATCCGCTAATGAGACAATCCTTATAGCAGCTTTGATTTCTTTAATTTCAAATTTATTTGCTATAGAACTTTTGGGGAAAGTGTCGGGAACAAGCTTAATGAATCAGTTGGAACAGATGTTTTCTCAGATCTTAAAAGCTCAAATAGAAATGCTTAAAGATACGGGAATGTCTTCTACAGAAATATACGGAGCCGAAGATCTTTTAAAAAATACATTTGAATATATGACCCTTATAATGCCTTCTATAGTAATAATTATATCTTCGATTCTTGCTTACGTTGATTATCTGATATCTGTGGTAATTTTAAGAAAATTTGGCCATGGAGTTTTTTCCGTTCCTCAATTTTCTTATTTTAGATTACCGAACAATGTGATTTTAGGAATATCGACAATATTTATAGGGGTATTTTTGTTAAAAATAATTAAAATTTTTTATTACGAAACTATATTTATAAATATCTTAGTATTATTATTCTTTTTATTCTTTATAGAAGGATTGGCTGTTGTGAGCTTTTTTATCGGAAAAATTAGAATGGGTAAACTTGGGAAAATCATATTTATATTTTTAATTATATTAAGTCTTCCTTTAAGTATAATAGTTTCTACAATAGGGTTATTGGACGTAATATTTGATTTTAGAAAAATAAAGGGGCGGGTTTAATTTTTTATAGGAGGATATATATGAAAAATAAAAAAATTTTAGATCTTATTGCTCCGGATACAAAGGTATATCTTTGGATAATAGGAGTGCTTTTAGTTATATTATCATTTTATGAACCCATAATTGCATTTTTAGGGGTAATTCTTCTGGGATATTTAATTTTCTATTATTGGAGAAATGTCCATATTAAAAAAGAAGAATGGACAAAATATATAGAAAGCTTAACTGAGGAACTTGACTCTGCTACTAAACATGCAATATTTAATATGCCGATTCCTCTGACTATTGTGGAAATAGATGGAACTATTAACTGGTATAATACTCAGTTCCTTGATATGGTTGAAGACAAGGATATCTTAAATAAGAATTTGGAGTTAATCATTCCTGGATTTAAAATAGATTATATACACGAGAAAAAGGATTTATCTCCTATTGAGATATCTTTCAGGGATAGATATTATAAGGTTTATTACAACATTGTAAATTTAAAGAAAACGACGACGGCTAAAGACGCTATAATAATGCTTTATTGGATTGACAATACAGCTTTTTCAATCCTTAGGCATAAATATATTGATGAAAAAATGTGTTTGGGAATTATTCAGGTAGATAACTATGATGAGGTAAGAAACAACACCGATGAGGGAAACAGGCCCTTGGTCTTTGCTGAGATAGATAAACGAATAAATGAATTCATGATCAGGATTAATGGCTGTGTAAGGAAATACGAAAATGATAAATATATAATAATACTTGAAAACAGATATTTGGAATCCTCGGAATTAAAAAAGTTCGATATATTAGATCAAATCAGAGAGATAAATATGGGAAATAAAATTCCGGTAACATTAAGTATAGGAGTGGGAGTGAATGGAGAGAATCCATTTCAAACCTATGAATATGCCAGGGCAGCCATAGATATTGCTCTCGGTAGAGGTGGAGACCAAGCCGTTGTTAAGAGACCAAGCAGGTTTAATTTCTACGGAGGTAAAACTCAAGCCGTAGAGAAGAGAAATAAGGTTAAAGCCAGGGTTATATCCCATGCTTTAAGACAATTAATCGATCAGTCGGAAAAGGTATTTGTTATGGGACATAAAATTGCTGATATGGATTCTTTCGGAGCAAGCATTGGCATATTGAGAGTTGCTAAAAACAGAAATAAAAAGGCTTACATGGTTCTCAGAGGAATTAATCCTTCTATTAAAAATTTATATGATAGAATGAGAGAAGAACAGCCTGAATATTTAGATCAGATAATCACACCGGAAGAGGCAAATAACATTGCAGATAAGTCTTCAATATTGATAGTAGTCGATAATCACAGACCCAGCTATACTGAAGACCCGGATTTGCTTAATATTATTGAAAAGGCAGTTCTCATAGATCATCATAGGAGAGGAGAAGAATTTATAAAAGATCCGGTATTAATGTATTTAGAACCTTACGCTTCCTCTACATGTGAACTTGTAACGGAAATACTTTATTATATGTCTGACAAATTGGAACTTACCAGATTTGAGGCTGATTCCCTCTTGGCGGGAATAAGTGTTGATACTAAAAATTTCACTTTCCAAACCGGTGTCAGAACTTTCGAAGCTGCTTCTTTTTTGAAGAGAGCAGGAGCCGACACTACAAGTGTAAGAAAATTATTTAAAGATGATTTTGACACTTATGTTTGTAAAGCCGAAGTGATAAGAGATGCAGTTATAATTCATGGAAAGATAGCAATATCAAGATTCCCGAAAGAAACGGAGGATTCTTTACTGATAGCAGCTCAAGCTGCAAATGACCTTTTAAATATAAATGGAATAGTAGCTTCCTTTGTTTTGACTTTAAGTAGTGGAAAAGTTCATATAAGCGGTAGATCTACAGGAGAGATAAGCGTACAGCTTATTTTGGAGAAATTAGGAGGAGGGGGACATTTGACTAGTGCAGGTGCTCAGCTGGAAAATACCACTATTGATGACGCAGAAATATTGCTTAAAAAGAATTTAGATGAATATTTAAGGGAGGGTGAAGATGAATGAAAGTAATATTGCTTGAAGATGTAAAAGGATTAGGTAAAAAAGGAGATTTGGTAAATGCTAAAGATGGATATGTGAGAAACTTTCTTTTTCCCAAGAATTTAGTTATAGAGGCAACAGAAGGTAATTTAAAAGTTTTAAAGGATAAGAAAAAATCGGAAGAAAATAAGAAAAAAGCTGAATACGAAAAAGCGTTAAAATTGAAAGAGACTATTGAAAAAGTAGATATTGAAATAAAGAGGAAAGCCGGAGAAGGCGGGAAGCTTTTTGGTTCAATTACTTCAAAAGATATAGCGGAAGTACTTAAAAGTAAATACAATATAGATTTAGATAAGAGAAAAATTGTTCTTCAAGATAATATTAAATCCATTGGAGCAACTACAGTGGAAGTGAAAATACATCAGGATGTTTCGGCAGTTATAAAGATAAAAGTTGAGGAAGAGTAGAGGTGATACAAAATAGAAACTCAAATATTGGGGAAAATACCTCCTCATAGCTTGGAATCGGAGCAGTCTATACTGGGAGCCATGATTATAGACAAAGAAGCAATAAATACGGCTATTGAAAATATTAAGGCTGAAGACTTTTATAAAGAAGCGAATAAGGAAATATTTGAGACAATAATTGAATTATATAATCGGAACGAACCGGTAGATCTGATTACCCTTTCAGAAGAATTAAAAAGAAGAAATACCTTAGAAAATGTAGGAGGGCTGACGTATCTCTCCAATCTTTCAAATGGAATTTCAACTACTGCAAATACAAAATATTATTGCAAAATAGTTGAGGAGAAATCTGTATTAAGGCGTCTCATAAAATCTTGCGATGAAATAATGACTAAAAGTTTTGAAGACAGCGAAGAAGTAAATAGAATTATTGAAATGGCAGAAAAAAGTATATTCGATATTACCCAAGGGCGAAACAGGAAGGGGGTTTTGCCCATAAAAGAAGTTTTGCTTGAAAGCTTTTCAAGGATTGAAGAGATGGCTTCAAAAGAAGGGGGATTAACAGGTCTTACTACAGGATTTACGGATTTGGATAATAAGCTCTCAGGATTGCAGAAATCTGATTTAATACTTTTGGCTGCCAGACCGTCTATGGGGAAAACCGCTTTAGGTTTGAATATCGGTTTGAACAGTGCTTTAAAGGGAGATGCTAATGTAGCAATATTTAGCCTTGAAATGTCAAAGGAGCAGTTGGTTCAGAGAATGCTTAGCTCAGCTTCCCATGTGAATTTGCAGAATATTATCAGCGGTAATCTAAATGAAGAGGAATGGATGAAAATAATTGAATCCATGGGCCCCCTTTCCCAGACTAAGATATATATTGACGATACAGCAGGGATTTCTTTAATGGAAATGAAAGCAAAATGCAGAAAACTAAAAATTGAGAAAGGATTGGATTTAATAATAATAGATTATCTTCAACTTATGCAGGCAGATGGCTATCATGAAAGCAGACAGCAGGAAATATCAGCTATATCCAGAGGCCTTAAAGCTCTTGCAAAGGAAATGGAATGTCCGGTATTAGCTCTTTCTCAATTATCCCGTGCTCCTGAGTTAAGGGCAGATCATAAACCTATGCTCTCTGACCTGAGAGAATCCGGTGCTATTGAGCAGGATGCGGATATAGTACTGTTCTTATACAGAGATGAATATTATAATCCGGATACTGAAAAGAAGAATACAGGTGAAATAATAATTTCAAAACATAGAAATGGGCCTACAGGATCAGTGGAACTGGTTTGGATGGGCCAATACACTAAGTTTTTAAATATGGAGAAATTTAGAGAATAATTTATAATAATTACTTCGAGATTTTTTCGAAGTAATTTCTTTAAAGAGGATGGGGAAGAGTATGGAGATAGCATCGGGAGAAAGGATAAAGATATATCATCTTACATTAGAAGATGTAATGCTTATGTCGAAATGGGGAATTCATAAAAATCCTCTTTTCAACGATTATAATTTTTCTGCAATGAATAATGATGAATTAATAGAATGGTATAGATTTAAGACATCTTTTAAATCAAAAAAATATTTTTCTGTATATAATGAAGAGGATAATTTCATTGGATATTTAGGTATTAAAAATATAAGAAATATAATGAAAGAATCAACATTAGGGGTAGCCTTTGATCCGAATTATATGAATCAAGGATACGGAACAGAGGCTATAAAGGCATTTTTGAAATATTATTTTATAAATTTAAATATGAGGATACTTTTTCTGAAAGTAGCAAAATTTAACAAGAGAGCTAAAAGATGTTATGAAAAATGTGGGTTTGTAGTTTGCAATGAATATTTAAAAATATATGACAATCAGCTTTTAGATCTAAACAATCCTTATTATTTAGAAGAGAAAGATTCCTTTGTTATTAAGAACAAAAAAATATATAATTATATATATAAGATGAAGGTAGACAAAAAAATTATTAAATAGAAAAGTTTATTAAGTGAAAGTTATTATAGAACATGGCAAGAATATAAAAATAAGGTGGAATTAATATGGACTTTTTTCTTAAACCTGAAGAGATGGATCTGGGAGATACTCCAATTGAAAATATATTTATTAATAATTTCATGCCTATGGCCGATGGAACTTGTGTAAAAGTATATATTTTAGGATATAAGTGTGCTTATGATAAGGATGAAAATATCGAGGTTAATAATGAAACCATTGCTAAACATTTAGATATCCCGTTGGCAGATGTATTAAGAGCGTGGGATTTCTGGGAAGAAAAAGGTATTATTGAAAAGATAAAAGCTGATGAAGAGGATAAATACAATTATAAGGTAAAATTTTTAAATCTAAAGGAATTATATATAAAAAATAATTATACTCAAATTACCGTTTCGTCCGTTGAAAATAAGAGGGCAGATTATTATTCCTGCGGCGTTAAGGATATACTGGAAGCTAATACATCTCCTATTATTCAAAATATGTTTAAAGAAATAGAGTATGTATTTAGGAGACCATTGTTTCCTGAAGAAAAAAGAAAGATATTGGATTGGATGTATAACTATAATTTAAATCCGGATATTGTGGTAAAGGCATTTTTTTACTCCGTTGAGATAAAAGGAAATAAAAACATATACGGAGTAGAAAGGATTATTAAAAAATGGAGCAGTATGGGCGTAATAAATGTAGAATCCCTGATGAATTATTTAGAAAAAAAAGGAGAAAGAATGTATGCCTATGAGAAAGTTCTTAAATCTTTGGGAGTGGTCGGAAGAGTAATTACAGACGGAGAAAGAAAAGTTGTTGACAGGTGGTTTGATGAGTATCATTTTACCATGGAAATGATTTTAAAGGCATGTGAAAATTCCAGCAAAACCACTAATCCGTCAGTTAATTATATTCAGGGAATACTTTCTTCATGGCATTCAAAAGGGATAAAGACTGTCGAGGATATTGAAAAGAAGGATAAACCTGCTGAGAAGAAAGAATATAAAAGGGATTATCAAAAGCAAAAAGATTATAAGGTAACAAAAACCAGATTTCATAACTTTGAACAGAGAAGCGATAAGTACACAGCCAAACAATTGGAAGAAATGGCGAGGAAAAAGAGAGAAGGATATTATTTAAAATCCAAAGGGGATTAGCTTATGAATAATCAGTTAATAAGAGAAGTTTTGAAAGAATTTGAAATAAAAAGGGATAAGGCTACGTTGGAGCAAAAATTAAGGCAGAGGGAGGTATACAAAAAAATACCTGAAGTTAAGGAAATAGATAAAGAAATATCACAAACAGGTATTTTAATTTCAAAGTCAATACTTGAAAATCCTGAAAGCTATAAAAGTAATGCAAAGAAAATCAGAGAGAGATTAGAAAAACTGAAAATGAGAAAAGCAGTTCTTTTAACAGAAAATAATATTCCTGCGGATTATATTGAAGTTAAATATGAATGTGATAAATGTAAAGACACAGGATACCTTCCTGATGGAAAGAAATGCAGCTGTTTAAGGCAATCTTTGATTAACAAGGCATATAAAATGTCCAATATAGAAGCTGTACTTGAAAAAGAAAATTTTCAGACTTTTAAGATTGACATTTTTTCAAATGATCCCTTTGAAGAAGAAAAATTAACACCAAGAGATAATATGATGGATATTTTAAGCATATGCGAGAGTTTTGTAAGTAATTTTGATATAAAAAATGATGAGAATCTTCTCTTCTATGGGACTACAGGATTGGGCAAGACTTTTATGTGCAATTGTATTGCTAAATCCCTCTTGGATAAGAATAAAATTGTAATATATCAAACGGCTTTCAAGATAATGGAAATAATTGAAGACCATAAATTCAGGAGAAATGAAGGGGATGATTCGAATTATAATTCCTTATTTGATACGGATCTGCTGATTATTGATGATCTGGGAACGGAAGTTTCAAATACCTTTACTAATGCAGAAATATTTAATATTGTAAATACCAGGCTTATAGAAAGAAAGAAAACAATTATTTCTACAAATTTAACTCCAAGGGAAATTTCAGAGATTTATACCGACAGGATATTTTCAAGAATATTTGAGAAATTTGCCCCTCTCAAATTTTATGGACCTGATTTGAGATGGGAACAATAATAAGAAAGAGGAGTTTCTTATGGATTCTAATGAAAGAAGAGAAAAAATATTAAATATACTTAAGCAGAGCAAAAAGCCTATAAAAGGAATAGGGCTTGCAGCTGAATTTAAAGTGTCAAGGCAAGTAATAGTACAAGATATTGCAATTTTAAGAGCAAAAGGAGATAACATTATCGCTACACCACAAGGATATATAATTCCTGATTCAGTAAAGACTGATACGATTGTAAAAACTATAGTATGTAAACATTCGGGAGGAGAAGAAATGGAAGACGAATTGAATACTATAGTTGATATGGGAGGAAAGGTAATTGATGTAATAGTTGAACACCCTATATATGGAGAGATAAAAGGTCTCCTTTTAATTTCCTCCAGATTGGATGTAAAAAATTTTATGAAAAATGTGAAACAGAGTAATGCAGAACCTTTGTCTTTGCTTACGGAAGGAATACATATCCATTCCATTGAAGTAAAAAATGAAGATAGTTTTAAAAACATCGTAAATGCTCTTAAAGAAAAAAAATATTTGATAAATTTTTAAATAAATAATAGACAAATAATAATTTTTTTATATAATCTGGGAATACAATAATATTGGGGTGATAAATGTGAATAGAAAAAGATGGTTGCTTTTTGTAATCATAGTAATTATTGTATCCTTTGCCTTTTTAGGCGTTATAAAGACTGAAGAAAATGATTATCCTAATATTATTGTAAGTAATTATGATGGAATTGATAAAGAGAGTGTAAACAACTATAAAATAGAAGTAGAGATAAATACTCAAGAGAAAATGTATTATGGTAAGGAATGGGTCAGTTATACTAATAATACACAAAATGTTTTAAAGGAGCTGTTTTTTCATATATATCCCAATGCTTTTAAGGATAAAAAAACAGCTCCTTTATTAAATGGATATATGTTGGAAAGAGATTTTGATCCTGGATATATTAATTTAAAAAAAATTGAGGTTGATGGGAAAGAAGCTGAGTTTATTATAGAGGGGGACAAAGACACTGCTCTTAAAGTAAAACTTCAGCATTTTTTAAAAGAAAGTGAAAAAGCAAATATATATTTGGAATTTGAAGGCAAAATACCGAGAACAGAAGATAGGTTCGGCTATGGAAATAAAAGTATTAATTTTGGGAATTGGTATCCTATACTTGCTGTATATGATGAAAGTGGGTGGAATACTGAACCATATTATAGCATTGGAGACCCTTTTTACAGCTGTGTTTCTAACTATGTGGTAAATATCACTGTTCCTGAAGATATAATTGTTGCTACCAGTGGCAAGATTGTTAAAGAAAAGAAAAGGGGAAACAAAAAAGTTTTTGAAATAGAAGGAAATTTAATAAGAGATTTTGCTTTTTCCATAAGCAATGATTATATCGTAAGGAAGAGAAATGTAGACGGTATCTTAATGAGTTCTTATTCTTTTACCGATGATGATGAAATAAATGAATATATTCTTGACACAGGACAGAAAGCATTAACTTTATTTAGTAAGGTATTCGGTAAGTACCCCTACAGCAATTTTTCTATTGTTGCATCGGACTTTTCAGGAGGAATGGAATATCCTGAATTTATAATGATAGGAGAAGATTATTATGATAATGATTATCTTCCTGCCCTTGAAAATGTAATAGTCCATGAAACAGCTCATCAATGGTGGTATGGATTGGTTGGAAACAATGAGATAGATGAGGCGTGGTTAGATGAATCTCTTGCCACTTATTCGGAAAGTATATATATAGGAGAGACATACGGAGAAAAAGAAAGAGATAGATATATGGACATTTTGAAGATAAACTATGAACATATGAAAGACGCTCTTAAGTTTGATGAAACAGTAGTGAAACCATTAAGCAAATTTAAAGATTGGGATGACTACGGATCTTTGGTGTATACAAAAGGAGCTTTATTTATTGACAGTATAAGAAAAGACTATGGAGAAAAGGCCCTTTATCGCATTTTAAATAGATATTATGAGGAGTTCAAATATTTAAATGCAACTACCGAGAACTTTAAAAGAGTATGCGAAGATGTTACAGGAGATGATTTTACCCCGAGAATGAATTTATGGCTTTATGGAATAGATTAAAGTGGAGGTATTTTCCTCCACTTTTAAGTCTACTATCTTCCGCCACCCCAGTTGCCACATCCAACACCGCCAAAGAGGACAACTAAAAGAAGAAAGAAAAATAACAAACTGGAATCGTCGCCCCAGCCTCCCGTTGTATCTGCCATAATATATAACCCTCCTTATACAAATCGTATTTTGGATTTACCTAATACATTATATAAAGAAACATTATTTTTTGTTACAACAAATTTTAATTTATAAGTTGCAGAGACTTTATCCGACAGTGGCATACTTTATGGAAATGTGGTATAATGAAATCGCCATAAATGAACGGTTGAAACCATCACCGCTGCGTATTGCTGGTTGAGTTGCGATGATGATTTACAGTGTAAAAGTAACAGCATCACGAACAGGAAGAGGAATACCATATTTCCACGGACAGGAGGAAAGATTCTCTATGAAAAATATTGTAATTACAGGTGCAGCGGATGGTATTGGATATTATTTAGTGAGGCAACTTTTACTAGAAGGTTATAATGTAACGGTTTTGGATTTAAATATCGACAATCTTAGTGAATTGTGTAAAAAGTATAGTTCTCTTTCTGCAAAAGTTTGTGATGTTCGGGATTTAAGACAAATGAAAGAGTGTGTGAGTGAAAGTGTAAAAAAATATGGGAGCATTGATTGTGCGATACATAACGCTTGTCTGTGTACGTTTGCAGGTATGGAGCAAACCGAAGAAAAAACGTATCATGATGTAATAGACGTCAATTATTTTGGTGCGCTTCATTTATCACAGATGGTTTTACCATACATGAAGGACCAAAGAAGTGGAAGGGTTATATTTACCAGTTCTGGAGTCGGTGTGATGGGTTTTGTCAATATCAGTCCTTATGCTTCGAGCAAAGGGGCGATTGAATCACTTGCTAAGTGTCTTAACATTGAATATCAAGATTACGGCATCAGTTTTCATATCTTCCATCCACCTCTTACTAGAACTAAATCCGCAGGACCTTTGCCCGTTCCTAAAGAGTTTATGGCTGATCCTGAGAAAGTTGGAACTGGACTTGCAAGGCATATACAAAATAAGTCTTTTGTTATCTGTCATAGCTTTGGGCAAAAGGTACAGACATTAGTCTGCTATTTGTTCCCCATTAAGATGGGTAAACTTATGAGTAAAATGACGGCTAAGTATGCTGCAGAAAATAACAAAAAGTAAAGGAGAATAAGCAAACAAGCTGTCATGAATAAGATATATAACATAGATATACTAAAACTCTGTCAGGGAAAATAAGAAATTGACTTTTTTTATAAAATAGTATAAAATATATAATTGTTGAATTAACCTGCACCCGTAGCTCAGTAGGATAGAGCAACGCCCTCCTAAGGCGTGTGCCGGGGGTTCGATTCCTCTCGGGTGCACCAAGATGCTTATTACAGTTATCGCATCATTGATATATATGATGCGATGATTTTTGCTTAGGTGATTTAATATGGATGAGTTTTTTATGAGATTGGCATTAGAAGAGGCACGTAAGGCATATAGCATTGGAGAAGTTCCTGTGGGAGCTGTTATAGTTCATAACGAAAAAGTTATATCCAATGGATGTAATATGAAGGAGACATTAAAGGATCCTACTGATCATGCAGAAATTATAGCTATAAGAGGCGCAAGTAAATATTTAGGGGGATGGAGGCTTTCAGGATGTATTATGTATGTAACCTTAGAACCTTGTCCTATGTGTATAGGAGCAATTTTGAACTCAAGAATTGATAGACTGGTAATAGGAACAAGAGATCCTAAAATGGGAGCCTGCGGAACTTTAATTGATCTAACCAATAATGAAAAGTTTAACCATAATGTAAATGTAAGCTTTGGAGTATTAGAGAAAGAATGTTCAGATATAATAAAAAAATTTTTTCATGAATTAAGAAAATAGACTTATTTTTATTCTTGGTTTTGCAGATGGAAAATAGTAATATGTAGGATATAGTAAATAGGGAGAAGTATCGAAGCGGTTGTAACGAGCCGCACTCGAAATGCGGTTGTCCGCAAGGACACGTGGGTTCGAATCCCACCTTCTCCGCCATATTATGCTTAAAGGGCATAGCTAAATTTTAGGTTTTATGCGACATGTAAATAAACGAGACTATATCCAAAAAGGAAAAATTCTATGGACTCAAATAAAAAGGTCATTACCATTCAAATTGTATGCGCCTTATTCGTTGGACTGCTCACAGGGATTCTGACGGTGTTTGGGCAAAAGTACCTGCCAGGTTCGTTGAATTCCTTGGCAAACTCGGGGGCGGTTTGGCTAATACCAGCGTTCTTTATAGCATCAGCTGGAAAAGGGAAATATTTATCGATTCTACTCTGTATAGAAACGCTTGTAGTTTGCGTAATTTCATACTATTGGGTAGAATCAGTTGTAAACAGCCATTCCTTTTCATTTGGAGGCTACTACTTTTATATCTGGCTTGCCTGTGCTGTCGTGGCAGGCATCATTTTCGGAGCAAGTGCTTTTTTGCAAAAAAACTCGAAATATTATTGGGCTGCAAGTCTACTGCCCTCTGTTTTTTTTGCTGAAGGCTTAAACGAATTACTCCACTTACCCGATTACATGCATATGATTCCTGCTGCTATCGGTAGGATTATCATTGGTCTTTCTCTATACTTCTTTATTTATAAGGGTGATTGTTTCCGACGCAAGACGCTGATTTCCTTTTGTGCGTTATCTGCTTTAGGATTGGCTGGGTATGAGATTCTTTTCCTGCTGACATCTGGCACAACATATTGATATACTTTCCTCTGTAAACAGTTTTTTGATAAAGGCACTTAGCCAGATTAAAATTTAAGGTTAATCTATGTTTCTTGAGTACAATGGATATATAAATTTTAATTTTGGTACGCTATTTTCTACAGTGGGATAATGGAATTACTAAGAATGAAATGCCTGCATCTATTTTGACCTAATGACATAAGTTATAAGCTGCATTTTTGTTGGTAGTAAACCAATAAAGATGCAGCTTTTTTATATAATTTTAATTTTATTCTTATGTTTCGTTTATATTACGTATGAAATAAACATATTTTTAATGTTAGTTAAAGGTTTGTTTTAATTACCAAAAAGTTGAAAATAGTATATAATAAACTTAAGCAAGATTGAAAATTATAGTAAAAGGTATAAGAAGGTATAAGAAGGGTGAAACGCATGATTTCCAACACTATTTCAATTGAAAAGATAAAAGAGATAACAATACCCATATTAAGTAATTATCCGGTAAGTAAAGCGGTATTATTTGGTCTATATGCTAAAGGTAAATCTTCTAAGAACAGCGATATAGATTTAATTGATAAATCACACATAGAACCTGATTCTGTAATAAATAAAAAGATTGAAAAAGAAGGTATGGTAATATATTGAGAAATCGAAAGATTATCCAAAAAATAATTAATTATACTGACTCTGTATTAAAGTATACAAGCAATATTACCTATAGTTAATTTCAAAATAACAGTATGATGGTAGAAGCATGCGTATTTAATTTGAGCTAAATTGGTGAGCTAACTAATAAACTTGATATAGAATATATAAATGAACATTCCGATATTCCATGGTTTAAAATGAAGAGTTTAAGAAATCATATTATTCACGACTATGAGGGCGTAAATTTGAAATTAATATGGGAAATTATAGATGAGGATATAAAAAATATTAAAAGAACAGTTATTGAAACTAATTGAATAGTTTTGATTTATGATTGTATGAACACTATGTCTGTTACAATTTCAGATGTGCATCTGTTTTGTACTAATGATACAGAAGATTAGGTCGAAAGAAGGTCGATTCTGAAAGGGGCGGGCTTCTTTTTTGGGACGAAATCTATCCGTGTGAGTTTTTTAGCGGTGATATTGAAAATGGTCGTCTTTATTTATTGGTGGAGGAGCACGATAATATAGTTGCAGCGTTTGCATTATGTGAATTGAATACTGGAGAAAGCTGTATGAAATGGGAAAATACCCATGACAAAGCATTATACCTTGACTGCTTTGGAGTCAATGTTGATTATTCAAGACGAGGCATTGGCATTATGATGCTTAAGCATGCTATTGCACTCACTAAGCAGAAAGATGCTAAATATTTAAGGCTTTTCGTTGTGAATATAAATGTACCAGCTATAAACTTATATCTAAGAAATGGATTTAGGCAGGTAGATGGAATTTATGAAGAAAAAATTGATGATAACTTTACATTGCGTGAATATGGATTTGAAATAAAGGTATCAAGGTAACACTAATTCCAATTTATAAGTAAGATTGTGAGCATAATGCAAAGTTACCTGCGGCATTTATATTCATCTAACCTGCCAGTGATATTTATCTAAATAAGTCGATTACGTTAACATAATCGACTTAAATAACACAGGGGTGAATACTAATGTTTCGGTTAGGAGTTATTGAAGAGAGCTTGGAAAGCTTAGACACATTAAACATATTGAAGCCGTTTTTTTATAGCCAAAGAATCGAAAATGTCCTGGAGGATACTTCGCCTATTTGGCATACAAACGAATACCATGTTCCTGATGATAAAATTTTTGATTTATTACCGATTCTGGAACAGCGGGTAAAACCTACGTGAAATTTTAATACCAAATGAGTTTTTAGAAAAATACAAATAGATTGTTCTAAATCATATAGGATTTCCGATGAACTGGAAGAAATTTTGGATAATGATTTTTGGGAAATTTTACCTGAGCCTATTTTGTACTAATGATTCAAAATTATTTGTCGGAAGCAGAGAAAGAATCATTTTATGATTTTATTGCGATACGGCATTACCAACTGCAGGCAACCATCGTAGAAATATGTGGTCTTGACTGTATTGATAAACAATTTATAGACAAGCAGCTCAGCTGGCTCATTAACTGGCGCAAGCAATATGTCAAGGAGCGCGGTTGATATGAAAGATATCCTGGGCTATGCGTCTTTTGCGGATATTTCAAAATACAACTATAAAAAAACAGAATTCTTAATGATGAAACGTGTGGCAGAACTTGAAGTGCTAATGTCGAAACCAGTTGGTTTTGGTGTCTGCGATGAAGGGAAAGGCGTATATACCCTTTTGACGTGGTGCGAAGGAACAGATGTAGAAACTCTTTTGCCGATGTGTTCCAAAAGAGAATAATACGTTTTAGGAGTTGACTCCGGTAGAATTTTATGCAGGGTACATTCCATTTACCCAGAGGAAAAGCTTGATGATTGGCTGTTACGGTTTTACGAGACAAACAACAGCCGGCTGACATCATATCAAAAATGCGACGTCGATTTTGAAGGAGACAGATTGATTTTTGATTATCTCATTAAGAACAAACACTTGCTGAAGGATCATCCTCAATGTTTTATGCGTGGGGATTACCATATCGGCATATGGTGAATATGGAAACATTGAGATAAAATAAAAAAATGAAGTCCGGCATGGTTTTTGATATTTTGTTAAAACAAATTTCTATTTAATTTAGGGGATTCTAATTTACACTTATAATTCGTCCTACAGTAAATTAACTCTATCCTGAATAAAACTTGATTGACAATCAAAAATGAAAACTGTATACTGTAATCAGTGTTACATGTAATACTCATTACAATAATTTTATATTAAAAACTGAAAAGAGGTATCATAAATATGGAATCCAAAAAAAGGTTCACGCCAGCCGTGACTGTCATTCTTCTGTTCGGAATCATTAGTTTGCTGGGGGATGTGGTCTATGAAAGCGCCCGCAGCGTGAACAGTCAATACTTGAATCTGCTGGGAGTCAGTGCGGCCAAGGTCGGGCTGGTCTTTGGAATTGGGGAGTTTCTGGGATACTTTCTCAGATTGATTGCCGGCGTGTGGTCAGACAAGAGCAGAAAATATTGGATGTTTATGTTTGTTGGTTATGGTATGCTACTGGTTGTACCGTTCATGGGCTTTACTATGAACTGGAATATCCTCGTTGCCCTGATTCTTATGGAGCGGATCGGAAAAGCTCTGCGCAATCCGGCAAAAGATACGGTGTTATCCTGCGTTGCGGAGAATCAGGTCGGGGTCGGGTTTGCTTTTGGCCTTCAGGAGGCACTGGATCAGATAGGTGCTTTTGCTGGCCCGCTGATTTTTACAGCGGTATTTTATTTTACGGGGAAAAACGGGATCGCCCAGTACCAGATAGGGTATAAATGGCTGTTTATTGCGGTTATTTTTCTCATGCTCTTTTTAACCTATGCTTACCGCCGAGTAAAAAGAGATGAGCTAATTCCTGCTGTGGCCAAAAGGGAGTTCCAAACGGAAAAACTAAAACCGATCTTCTGGATTTATACGGCGTTCACATTTTTTTGTACGTTGGGCTTTGTCAATTTCAGCGTCATTGGCTATCATCTGAAGGACAAGGGCCTTATGTCAGACGGAAATATCACACTGCTCTACTCGGTTGCTATGATTGTGGATGCCGTGACGGCTTTGTTCATTGGGAAGGCATATGACCGCATTAAAGCAAAAACCGGTAAGAAAACCGGAGGGTTGCTTGTTCTGGCAGCGATTCCTTTTATTACGCTGCTGCTGCCGTTTTTGACTTTGAGTGGTTCAATTCCCTTGATCATCGCTGGAATGATGATTTTCGGCATCATCATGGGGACACACGAAACTGTCATGCGCTCAGCTATAGCTGACATTACGCCGTTTCATAAACGGGGAACCAGTTACGGCGTTTTCAACACGGCTTACGGGTTGGCCCTGTTCGGCGGATCTGCACTTATGGGCTGGGTGTACGATCTGAACCAGACGGGAATAATTATAGCATTTACAGGAGTGTCAGAAGTGATCGCCGTTTTGTTCTATTTCATGATGAATCGTATGGTCAAGACGAGTCAGTTATAAAATGAAAGGAGGAAGGCTATATGAAGCATCAGGAGTGGCTGACGATCAATTACATGCTTCCCAAAGAACCGTCTCGTGTTCGGGTCAGCATATGGAGAAAACTCAAAAAAAGTGGCGCTGTTATTTTGAGCCAATCGGTCTGGGTTTTACCTATGAGTAAAGACAACGAGGTTTTTATGGAGGATATTTCAAATGAAATCCTGAAAAACGGGGGCGAAGCTTATCTGATGAAGATGGCTCCACATGATGAAGGCACCTCAGAACGCATCATAGCCACATTTGACCGAGCAAGGGATGAGGAATACAGAGAATTTCTTGAGCAATGTGACGACCTGCTCCATGAATTGGAAAAGGAATCTGAGCGGAGAAAATTTACCTTTGCGGAGCTTGAGGAAAATGAGACTGAGCTTCAAAAGCTGGTTGATTGGTATCAGAAAATTACTCAGCGTGATTTTCACGGAGCCTCCCTGCGTTCCTCCGTTGATGGAAAGCTGGAAGAGTGTAGGGCACGGCTGGATGTATTCATCGCAGAGGTATATCGGCAAAATGATGAATCTCTGAATAGTGAGGGAAAGCCATGACCATGAAAGAAAGAGCCAACAAATTAAAAACGGATATTCCCGCCGTATATATCGCGTTGAAGAAGAAAGAGACTCCGACGATTGCAAAGGTGTGTGCAGCAATTACTGTCGCCTACGCCTTATCTCCAATTGACCTTATCCCAGATTTTATTCCGGTGCTTGGATATGTGGATGATGTTGTCATCCTGCCCGCTCTGGTGACGTTAACGATCAAGCTGATTCCACGTGACATTTTTGAGCAATGTCGGAATGAATCCAAAGGACTGTGGCAGGACGGAAAATTAAAAAAATGGTATTATGCACTGCCACTTATCGCTTTTTGGTGCTTTATCCTGTATTTGATTGTGAAAGTGATATGGTTTTAATCTGTTTATTAAATATGTAGCAAAATTTTTAATAAAAAGTTACTTGGGATTTTGTTTTTGACTATGTCTCAAGCATTATATTTCCATTAGTAATATATCAAACATTAAATTGTAGGGACTGGCACTGGGAGCGGTATGGCAGTTATGTTTCTATATATTTTATTGACACTGATAATCTTATAGATATTCTACCTTACATATTGTGAATAGAATCTCCGTAAATATATGAGAATCTTTTTTATACTATTAAATCCGGAGCTGTTTTTGATAGTAGCCTCCTACCTTTTTAAACGGCAAAGATTTTTCAATAATCTTTGCTGTTTTTGTACTAAGAATACCCCGGGTTAGACCTGAGATTCAGTAGAACTTTAGCGGTGAATCTCCAAAAATAACCTTCGAGTGATAAAATAATTTGTGGTTTGCTTTTGGAGCGGTTAAAAAATAAATCAGGTGTTTAATAAATATATAGTCAAGTACTTGACAAAATAATCGTCAGGTACTATACTAATATTAAAGTCAGGTACTTGACTTAAATATTAGTATTTATGAATGAAAATAATGAGTAATATCAAAACACCAATTGTAGAATAATCCACAAACGACGACTTAGAACAACATCGCAAGATTATGGAAAAATCAAAGGATTCCATGGTGATTTAAGTGACAAAGAACTTGAAAAGTATATCCAGATAATGGAAGGCTAGTAATACGGTAATGATTTTGCAGAGGACCACGAGTGGCCTGAAGAGTATGATAAAAACTCGAAGAAGTCTTTTGCTAAATTCTTGGTATGTTCTGAAAGAATTTCATAGAATATTGAAGCCTGAAGGATTGTTGTCCATAATGGAGGAGAAAGTGTTCAATATGGTCTATCTTTCTCCAAAGGGATTAACGGAGATTGTGTCAGTGGGACTGTTTATAGAACAGGAATAATTTGAGAATGATAATGAGCACACAATAAATTTTAGGAGGAAATAACAATGAGCGAGATCAAAGTAGTAATCAATGAACAATTACAACAGCTTCAAATGTTGATGCATCGAGCGTCGTTTCACGATTTTATAAGAGGCGGTTGGGTACATAACCCATACCGGGGGCAAGGCCGGGTACTGGCGATTCTCAAAATGAAGCCGGAAATCAGCCAAAAAGAACTGACCTATTTACTGAATATGAGCAAACAGTCCCTTGCGGAACTGCTCGCAAAGCTGGAAAAGAGCGGATATATTACGCGTGAACCTTCGGAAGAAGATAAGCGCATTATGACAATCAAACTGACCGAAGAAGGTATGAAAGCCGCTGAGAACGTTGATGACAAAACATTGGAAACAGAAAAAATTCTCGACTGCCTAAATGATGAGGAACTCGCCGCTTTCAGTGATTATCTCGGCCGCATTATCAAGCGGTACGAGGAGCAATTCCCCGACGAGGATTTTGAACAGCGCCACAAGTCAATGGAAGAGTTTATGTCGCAGCACGGATACGGTCATGGATTTGGCGGTTTCGGTGGTCACAGCGTACACGACGAATTTCACGGAAATCACGATGATGATTTCTTCGGCAGACACAAGCACCACAACGATTGGAGAGGGCGCTGAACTATGGAAGCTAAACAGTATGCCGTCTTAGGTGAACAAGCATGCCCTTTGAGTCTTGAATATGAGCTATTATTACCCTTAAGGAGGTATAAAAATGACAGATATTAATTTAATAGTGTCACCTGATGTAAAAAAGATATTGCCGGATGTCCTGATTGAGTATCTTTGGAAACTTGTATTGAGTAACGAAAGGTCAACAAATGAGAGTCAGTCATTTGCCCTTGAGGTCGGAGAATTGAGTGGAAGAAATGTTCAAGATATACTTCACGCATACAATTTTGGCCGCTCGATAGGAAAACATCGGGTATTTGGGCTGGAACCTGTTTGCTGTAAGCTGCGGGTATCCAGGTCTCAAAATGGTTATCAAATGTCATTAAATTAGGATTAGGACGTTGCCGTTTTGAATGAGCAAAGATCAAGAGGTGATTTTATTGTATGAATGAATCAGCAGAAAACTACTTAAAAACTCTTTTAATTTTACAGAAAAAACTTGGTGAAGTTCGTTCGATTGATGTTGCAAATGAGCTTGGTATTTCGAAGCCGAGTGTCAGTGTCGCAATGAAGAAGCTCCGTAAAGAGGGTTTCGTCAATATGGATGCGAACCACAACCTCATTCTGACCGAGGATGGAGTAAATTACGCAAATTCCATTCTTGAACGCCATGCGGTAATTGAAAGATATCTGATAGAGATACTCAATGTCGATGAAAAGATCGCACATAGAGATTCATGCCGTATGGAGCATTTAGTGAGCGAAGAAACTTTCACTAAAATCAAGGAAAGTTACGCGAGGATAACTCATAATTGTCTTGCAGGTGATTACACCTTAGTGCCTCCAACTATACTCATTTCTGATATTGAAACTTCAGATAATGACATGAAGTAGTAAGATTTTATTTCTAATAGGCAATATTTTGAAAATCAAAAAAATCAAAAGGGAATACAGGTGGGAAATGATGGTGTCCGCTCAAGCTGTCGTAGCACATTTAGCCAAATAAGCTATCTGGTACTATAACGGTTTCATATTTTTCACACAATCCACTCTTGTTTCAGTTGCCATAATCCCGCCTGCACACTTTCTACACCAGCGGTATCGCCTGCCTTTATCTTTTCATGATGGCGAAACAGCCTTTGCCAACTATCTTGCACTTGATGCTTTAATTCTGGGTAAAAATTCGTGAGGATTATGTCACTTTCTCGCCGAATTCCATAACCAACAAGCATTTGTCGAAACCGTTTCTCATCAGATTCAGTTTCTCCGATATATTGGAGGCGTAAAATCTTATTCCAGTCGTACATATCGAAGAATATCGCTTCATCTGTCGGAATACACAACCGCAAAATTCTGCTGTCGCTTGATTGTTCGATACTATATAAATCTCTAAAAGCCCAATAAGGATATTCAGCTCCCTTCGGCTTTGGTAGATATTTTTCCGCTGCTATGGCAAACCAACCGTATACCGCTACAAAAATCGGAGCACTTTCTTCATATTTTTTTATAACATATTCCTGTTTAGAAAAACAAATACCATCTCGCTCAAGAGAGTTAACTACAACTTCTGATTGGGAGGAATAGAGCATTACCGTATTATCTGTGTTACCCATTTTTTTCTAACCTCCCATATAATACCATATTTTTCGTTGCTGCCGAGAATGATAGAATCGTCAAACAATCGGCTCCAACTGTCAATTATTTTTCTTTTTATTTGAGGATAAAACTGTGACATATATGCTTTAGTATCGCTTACACCATATTGTTCCAGAAGTTGTCGGTGATGTTTGGCATCTTGTTCGTCTGCCGGAATATAGGAATAATTTAGGATTGTACCCCATTTGTCGATATTCACCATTGTGATTAAGGACGGGTCTAATGTAAGTTCCAGTATGATAGTTCCCTTACTTGGTAGCATGGTTGCCTCCTTTGTGAGAGATACCCATATAGGATATCCTGTATCATCTGGCTTTTGGGAAGCGCTGGGGATATTTCTTACCAGCCAATCATACGCCTCCAACACCAAATATGCATGTTCATCTAAATCTTTGAAAATATATTCCCTTTTAGCAATATATCTACCAGTTTCGTTAAGTTCTTTGGCGACATTTTCATTCTGTTTTGTCCAGACTATAATGTTGTCCATCAGCTTTAACCTCCTCTCCTGTAGCATAACGTTTTACAACGAATGACATTTGTTTAATTTATAATTATAACATCAATTTCTGTTGCTCCGCAATGAGTAATAAGTAATTTTTTATACTGTGATGCAATTAAATCGAATTCATGGTTGCCCGAAAAGGAATAAACCACGCTTGAAACTCGATGTATACCAGGAGTAATCATTGCCCTACGGCTGTCACTGGTCGGATTTCCAAAGGCTCCTTTTTCATCATATAGTGTGGGGAGATGCTCAATATTCAGAACATCTTTGCCAATTCCTCGATAGCTCTCACCGTCTGGCGCACGTCTCCATTCCACCGTGCCGGATAAACAATCTGTATCGTAAGAACCTACCGAATATCCTGTTGAGATAGAAATTAAATTATTTATATCCACCACATTGTTGATATGATATAAATCGTTTCCTTTTACAATACGTCGGAGCATTGCTTCCGCCGCATTGCGGTATGATGTGGGAGATTTACCAAGATTATGATAGGCAGCACGGGTATCTTTGATATGTGTAAGTTTAGGCAAATCCGTCATTGTATAACGGGTGTGCAGATTGTTTATTGTTTTATCCAATAAAGCAATAAGCTCCTTAGGGCTTTCTTTAACATCGGCTTCATAGCTAAATACCATCAAAGCTGCTCCCGGACATAACTCAGATAATTCTTTTGAGATTTTTATATTCATTTTTTATGCTCCTTTTCCATGATGTCTGATAGAACCCACGCTAAATGTTTCATGCTACGTAAATCTATTTTCCCTTGTTCACTTGTTAAAGTTGAAGTTCAACTTTAACAACAATTCTGTCTTTCATGTTTTTGTGACTACTTTCTTTTCTGTTGTACCCTTTATCAATTTTAGTATATAATGAAAGTTATATTAAGTAAAGCGACACTTTTTGAATTTTAAGTTGAGAATATCTCACATATTGGAGGTGTATTATTGAGGACTGACATAAGAGTAATACGATCGGTCACTCTTATATTGTGGAATACTTTGCACGAAAACCTAATTGCTGATACAATTGTTTTTTTGTTTTATATGATAAAATGAATATATTTATGTTATACTAAAAATAGATTATTTATATATTAAGCGAGTTAATGCTTCAATAAATAATGAGCACGGAACAGTAAATAGCATAGCTTAATTTAATTTATCAAAGCTACGGCAGTAGATAAATTGGCCGCAATAGTTATATTATATTTACCAATAAATAAATTTGTATTACAAAACTACTGTTAACAGTATGCAAAGATATGCTATATAATGATTCAGTGTTCATTTTTCATTGTTAAATAAAGGTTTTAATTTTTATTTCATAAAGAAGGAGGAAATTGCTTTGACTTTAGATAAGCTACAGGTAGGGCAGAGTAGAAGAATTTCCGCAGTAGGTGGACAAGGTGCTTTGAGAAGAAGACTGCTTGATATGGGATTGACACCGGGTACTTTGGTAACTGTGTGTAAAATGGCACCTATGGGTGATCCCATTGAATTGGAATTAAGGGGCTATTCCCTTTCGCTTCGCCTGGAAGACGCAGCTAATATTGAACTTGAGGAGGAGAGTGAAGGACATGCATGATGAATTGGTATTTGCATTGGCAGGCAACCAAAATAGTGGTAAGACTACTTTGTTTAATCAACTGACGGGTTCTAATCAGCATGTAGGTAATTTTCCCGGAGTCACAGTTGACCGTAAAGACGGAAAGATTAGGGATCATGAATTTGCAACGGTTGTCGATCTGCCGGGAATTTATTCTCTCTCTCCTTATACCAGTGAAGAGATTGTGACTCGTGATTTTCTGATAGAAAATAAACCTGATGGAATTATTAATATCGTTGATGCTACTAATATCGAACGTAATTTATATTTGTCTTTGCAATTAATTGAATTAGGTATTCCTATGGTGCTGGCGTTGAATATGATGGATGAGATGAGGGCAAGCGGACGGAGTGTTGATGTTGCAGCTTTGTCAAAGGGACTCGGTATTCCTGTAATTCCTATATCTGCCAGCAAGGGAGAAGGAATTCATGAACTTGTAGATACTGCTATTGCTACGGCTCAGGCAAAACTGGTACCTACTATTGAAGATTTTTGCTCCGGAACGGTTCACCGCTGTATCCACAGTATTGCTCATTTAATTGAAGATCATGCTCAAAGACTTAATGTTCCGATGCGTTTTGCGGCTACTAAGTTGATCGAAGGGGACCCTCCTATGACTAAAAAATTAGGTCTTTCACAAAATGAGCTGGATGCTATTGAGCATATGATTCAGGAGATGGAGAATGAATTAGGGACGGATCGGGAAGCTGCTTTAGCAGATATGCGTTATAATTTTATTGAAAATGTATGCCGAGATACTGTGAATAAAGGTGGAATCAATGTTGGGAGACAACGAAGCATTAAAATTGACTCAATTTTAACTCATAAGTTTTTTGCTTTACCCATTTTTGTTGGTATCATGCTTTTAGTATTTTTCTTAACCTTTGGAGTAATCGGACAACCCTTAAGTGATCTGTTAAGCAGCGGCATTGATTGGTTAAACGGAGAAATAGCGCAAAGCTTAAAAGCGCTGAATGTCAATCCGGTTATGCGTTCATTGATTGTTAAAGGTATTCTCACAGGTGTAGGAAGTGTGATTTCATTTTTGCCTATAATAGTCACATTGTTTTTATTTCTTTCAATATTAGAGGATTCTGGATATATGGCGAGGGTAGCTTTTGTTATGGATAAACCTTTGCGTAAACTGGGCCTTTCGGGACGCAGCATAGTTCCAATGCTGATCGGTTTTGGATGTACAGTGCCTGCAACGATGTCGACACGTACCCTTGCCAGTGAGAGAGACCGAAAGATGACAATAATGCTGACTCCTTATATGAGTTGTTCGGCTAAATTGCCAATCTATGCAGCCTTCACTGCTGCTTTTTTTCCAAGACATGCACCTTTGGTAATGATTACACTTTATATAATCGGAATTTTAATTGGTCTTCTGATGGTTATAATTGTTAAACAGATTCCATATTTTAAAGGTAAACCAGTACCTTTTGTGATGGAGTTGCCTAATTATCGTATGCCCAGCTTTAAAAGCGTAATTTTGCTCATGTGGGAAAAAGCAAAAGATTTTCTTACTCGTGCTTTTACAATTATTTTTATTGCTACAATTGTAGTCTGGTTTTTACAGACTTTTGATATGAGATTTAATATGGTGGACAATCAGCAGACAAGTTTGTTGGCAACTGCCGGGAAATTTATAGCTCCGATTTTTAAATTTACCGGTTTTGGGTTCTGGCAAGCTGCTGTAGCGCTTATTACCGGTTTCATGGCAAAAGAATCCGTTATTAGTACATTAGCTGTTTTATCAGGAACATCCGTTGATGCACTTCCTACTGTCCTAACCGGTATGTTCAACCCTGTTTCTGCTTTTAGTTTTCTGGTATTTACTTTATTATATACACCATGTGTTGCTGCTATTGCAACTATTAAAAGAGAATTTAATAATGGAATTCTTGCTTTTGTGATAGTAGTGGGACAATGTGTGGTTGCTTGGCTGTGGGCAGTTGCTTTTTATCAAGTAGGTTCGTGGATTTTTTAGAGGGATGGTCTAATAACAGCAATTGTTATTTAACTGTAGTTACGAAACTGAATGTATATCTATATTTTACTAAATGTACTATTCGGATATAACAAAAGTATGGTATTATTAAATAGAATAAAATTTTGGAGGGTATGGAGTATGGGAAAATCAAAAGTGTATTTTACAAACATGCATGCAACTATTAAGGAAAACTTACCGCAAAAGCTTAGGCGTCTTATCAAAACAGCAGGAATTGGACAGATAGATTTTGATAGAAAATTTACAGCAATAAAAATTCATTTTGGAGAACCGGGGAATTTGGCGTATTTACGTCCTAATTATGCAAAAACTGTAGCAGATGTTGTGAAAGAATTGGGTGGAAAGCCATTTTTAACTGACTGTAATACCTTGTATGTAGGCGGAAGGAAAAATGCTTTGGATCATTTGAGTTCTGCTTATGTTAATGGTTTTTCTTTACTTTCAACGGGCTGTCATATAATAATAGCTGATGGGTTGAAAGGTACTGATGAAGCCTTGGTGCCTGTGAAGAACGGAGAATATGTAAAAGAGGCAAAAATAGGCCAAGCTGTCATGGATGCAGATGTATTTATTTCCCTTAGCCATTTTAAAGGGCATGAATCGACAGGCTTTGGAGGTACATTAAAAAATATTGGGATGGGTTGCGGATCTCGCGCAGGGAAAATGGAGATGCACAGTAGTGGAAAGCCTCATGTTTCCCATAGTAAATGTGTAGGTTGCGGGACATGTATTAAAAACTGTGCCCATGATGCAATTACATTAAAAGACCATAAGGCTACAATAGACCATAATAAATGTGTGGGCTGCGGCAGATGCATAGGGGTCTGTCCTATGGATGCGGTTCAACCTGCATCAGATGAATCTAATGACATTTTAAATAAAAAAATTGCAGAATATTCAGCAGCGGTACTTTATGGACGTCCCAATTTCCATATCAGTTTAGTAATAGATGTTTCTCCTTATTGTGACTGCCATAGTGAAAATGATATTCCAATTGTTCCCGATGTAGGAATGTTTGCTTCCTTTGATCCCGTTGCTCTGGATGTGGCCTGTGCAGATGCTGTAAATCGTCAGTCTGTTATAAAGGGGAGTATTCTTGAAAAAAACGGTCATAAACATCAGGATTACTTTACAGATGTCAGTCCAGAAACCAATTGGAGGGTGGCAATAGATCACGCTGTTAAGCTGAATCTTGGAAATAAGGAATATGAATTGATAACGATATAGAACAGCACGAGGGGACGGTTCTTTTGTGTTGTTTTCACCTCTAATTTATGTTAGAATGAATATAAATTGGAGGTGATTTTTATGTCAAGAAAGGCAAGAGAAAAAAGCAGTACCGGAATATATCATGTGATTCTTAGAGGAATAAATGGACAGATAATATTTAAAGATAATGAAGATTATAAAAAATTAATTCAGACAATTAACGAATATAAGGAAATATCGGGATATGAAATATATGCTTTTTGTCTTATGAACAACCACATACATTTACTAATGAAAGAGGGAAAAGAAGATTTAGGAATAGTTTTTCGAAGGATAGGAGCTAGTTATGTATATTGGTATAATAGGAAATATAAAAGAAGAGGACATTTATTTCAAGACAGATATAAAAGTGAGCCGGTAGAAGACGATAAATATTTTTTGACGGTATTGAGATATATACATCAAAATCCGATCAAAGCAGGTATTGAGACCAATATATCAAAATATCCATGGAGCAGCTATAATGAGTATTTGGGAAAAGAAAATATTTGTGATATAAAGTTTGCATTAGATTTTTTTGCAGACGAAAAGAAAAGAGCAGTGGATTTGTTTAAAAAATTTAATAGTGAGGAAAATGATGATAAATGTTTTGAATATGAGAAAGACGGCAGGATTGATGATATAGAAGCTGCAAAGTTAATAGAGAAAACAGCAAAAGTAGAAAATCCAAATCAAGTTCAAAATTGTGAAAAAGAAAAAAGAGATAAAATAATTAAAGAGTTAAAGAATGGTGGATTATCAATAAGGCAAATAGAAAGATTAACAGGAATTAGTTTTGCTGTAATAAGGAGGATATAGCACAGAAGAACCGTCCCCTTGTGTTGTTGACAGGAAAAAAGAATTTTGATATAATATGAATGAATAATAATATTATTCATTCTGGAAAGGCGGGAAGATAAATTGTTGGATAAAAAGGCAGAGATTTTTAAAGCTGGTAGAGAACTATTTTTTTTGAAGGGCTTTAAGGATGTTAATGTTTCAGCTATAACGAAACGAGCAGGCGTTGGAGTCGGAACTTTTTATAATTATTACCCATCAAAAGAGGAGCTTTTTTTCGATATTTATTTCAAGGAAAACGAAGCGGTCAAAAAGTCTATTGTGAAATCCCTTAATTTAAATGATGACCCAATCGCATTGGTTACAAAATTCTTATCGCTAAGTACAGACACTATAAGTAAAAATCGAATTTTACAGGAATGGTATAACAAAGATATTTTTGGTGATTTAGAGCAACGATATCATGATAAATACGGTTGTTTTTTGTTTGATTCTTACATGGATTTGTTAAAGAAATGGAAACTGGAAAATAAAATAAGAAATGATATCGACGACGGACTCCTTTTTGCACTTATGAAATCCGTAGTCTACCTTGATACGCACAAAGAGGGAATAGGGATTCAATATTTCCCACAAGTTATTCAGGTGCTTGTAGAATTCATTATGAAGGGTTTAACGGATTGCTAAAAAGAAGAAACAATTTTTTTATCGCATGGTGAATGAATATTTTTTATATTCATTCACCATGCGATAAAATGTACTGATATTCGATATTATTATGGTTGAAAATTATTTAGGAATGGAGGTAGTACAAAGTGATTAAAAATATTTTAGTAAATATACTAACATTATTACGAATTCCGCTCTCGTTGATATTCTATAATGTGGTACAGCATGATGCCAACCCGTTTTTACCTTGCACTGTGCTATTCATATTAGTAGCGGCATCGGATTATTTTGATGGAAAACTGGCGCGTAAGTATGGTGTGCAGAGCGGCATTGGCGCAATACTGGATGTAATGGCGGATTTTTTCTTTATTATAATGGCCAGCTTATCGCTGTCTTTCCGAGGTATGTTTCCTCACTGGATGCTGGGGGTCATTATATTCAAATTTTTAGAATTCTGGGTTACTTCCGTTATCTTTAACAGAGGAAGCAAAAATACATCTGTGTTTCTATTTGATCCTTTGGGAAGAATCGTGGCAGTATTATTTTATCTGCTGCCTATATTAATGTTACTGTTTACTCTTTGTTTATCTGCTGATATACACCAAATTGCTCTTGCAATAATTTATGGGGGAATAACAAGCCTTGCCCTTTTATCTTCAACTTTGAGAATTTCATCGTTTATAAAGCTTATAAAAGGATAACTGCTTTCTTGTAAAGGATGGTTTTGATAAACGGTTCAGACTGTTTCATTTCATAGCGGTAGATGTTGGTTTGTAATAGATGAAACGGCAAAAGACAGGATCACAATCAGCCAGCGGATATCTCTGACTGATTGTGACAGGTGCTTTCCTCCCTCTTTGATGTTGATGTTTTATTCTTTACATTCGTCGGCATGCTTGTGTTCATGACAGGCAGAACCAGTGGATTTTAATTTACCTTGTAAATAATTATTCACGGCTGTTTCGGATTCTCCTGATGCTCCGGTGATAACCTTAATTCCTTTTTCATTGAAAATATCAATTGCACCGCCGCCCATACCGCCTGATATGATGACATTTATTCCTTTATCATATAGGAATACCGGCAAAAATCCGGGTTTATGTCCGGGGTTTTGGATAAACTCCTTATTTTTAATTTGATTATTTTCAACTTCAAAGATTGTAAAACCTTCACAATGACCGAAATGTTCCGTTACCATTTTACCTTCACTTGCAACTGCGATTTTCATAATAACTTTCTCCTTTCAAATTTTATTTGAGCTGATAACTTATTTTATTAATTAATGCTATATATTATTTTTCAGGTAATTTTGATAGAAATTGGCCCACATTGATGTTCGGATTTTCATACAAAACTGTGCATATCAGTATCTTTAACAAGCATGTTTTCAATTTTGTCAGCAGCTTTGTCTAAATAATCATTATTGAAACGTTCAAATTCTCCTTTATCAACAAGCTGTGCCATGAGGGGATCAACAGGTATTTCACCGAGAACGTTAAGATTTAAATTTTTTGCTGTTTCCCTTAGATTGCTTTTGCCAAATAGATATATTTTTTCTCCACAGTTTGGACATTTGATATAGCTCATATTTTCTATAATTCCTAAAACTGGTATATTCATATGTTTTGCCATATTGTAAGCTTTTTTTACAATCATGGAGACAAGTTCCTGCGGCGAAGTCACAATGATGATACCATCCAACGGAATAGACTGAAAGACGGTCAATGGCACATCTCCTGTTCCGGGAGGCATATCGATGAACAAAAAATCCAAATCTCCCCAAATGACATCAGTCCAAAATTGTTTAACGGTACCTGCAAGTAAAGGGCCTCTCCAAATGACAGGTGCATCTGCTTGATCAAGCAACAAATTAATTGACATAATGCTGATGTTATTATGGGTTTTTTCCGGCAAAATTCCCATTTCATTTACTTGGGCTTTTTTATTAATGCCGAACATTTTAGGAATAGAAGGCCCGGTAATATCGGCATCCAGTATACCTGTGTTATATCCTTTTCTGTTAATCAAAATAGACAGCATGGCTGCAACAAGTGATTTTCCTACACCTCCTTTACCGCTGACCACTCCGATTACTTTTTTGATAGAATTAAAATTATTTGTTTTTTCCAAAAAACTTTGAGGGTTTCCCTCGCATCCCTCACAAGATTCTTTTTTTTCTGACATTATTTCTCAACTCCTAAATAAGTTATTTTAATTTTTTATCTAAAACCTTTGAGATTATACTCAAAAGTTTTTAGCTGAGTTATGTATTTTATAAAGTGAGAAACTCTTAATTTTTAATTGATTTTATTTTAAACATTAAATTATATATTTGTTAGGTAAGTTTCTTAATAAACATTATGAGCATAAGTTCATAATGTTTATTTTAATATAGTTATGAGCATATGTCAATATTATTAAAGAAAAAATAAAAATAAGACTAAAAAATTTTAAAATTTTTAGTCTTATTTTTATTTTAATTTATTATATTATTCAATATTTCTACCATGTCGACAACAATTTCTTTGACAAAACTTACCTTTACAGTTTTTTCTGCAGATAATTTTTTCCGAACCGCAGTTGGGACATGTATAATTTCCACTTTTAATGGATTCAAGATTTTCATAACTTTCCATCCATTCCTTTCCGCAATCCATACATTTTACCGGACAAATATTGCAGGTAAAATTTCCTCCTTCTATATGAATAATTTTTCCGTTTACCAAACTATCGGCAATTTTTTCCCTTGCGGACAAAAGGATGCGTTGAAAAGTTGGACGGGATACCTCCATTTTTTTGGCACATTCGCTTTGCTCAAATCCTTCTAAGTCCTTTAAACGGATAGCCTCAAGTTCTTCAAGTTTCAATATATTTTCCGGAAGTTCTGCGACATCTTTTTCCGATGGAATGAAATAAGGAATAGCAGGAACGTTTTCGATTTTTCTCCACTTCGTTGGTCTCGCCATTTTATCAACTCCATTTTTAGGTTTGACTTTTTTAAATTTTAAACAGAAGCATTTATAATTAATTATATAAACAGTATTAAGCTATGTCAAATAATTGAAACCCATAGATTTACCATCTTTAAAACAATCATAAGCATATGCTTATGATTGTTTTAAAGCTATTTTGGCCATATCCCAATAACTTTTATTTAATCTCATGTTTTGCTTTTATATATTAATTGTCAGACATTATTTTATTAAATCAATTCCATTTTTCAAAGTCTTTGCATCAATAGCGCCTTCTGCCCCCGTTATAATATAACCGTCTTTGTCAATAAATATTGTTGTGGGTAGAGATACTATACCATATGTATCTGCGGCATCCTGCTTTATATCAAAATATACAGGAAAGGAAAAATCCTGTTTTTTTATATATTGTTCGCCTTTTTCTTTTGTTTCTTGTTGTCCGTCTACAAGATCTATCATCATGAATGTTACATCGTCTCCGGTCTCTTTATATACCTTATTAAATTCTGGCATTTCACTTTTACATGCAAGACACCAACTTGCCCAAAAGTTTAGCACAATGGGTTTACCAAACATATCTGATAACTTTACAGTATTTCCATCCGCATCTAAAACTGTAAAATCAGGCGCTTTTGTTTTTTCTTTTTCCACATCTTGGTCGGATTGAGATATCTCATCTTTGTTTTGAGTAATATCCATATCGTTTTGAGTAGATATTTTTTTGCTGAGTATGTTATACATAAAAATGGCTATAACAATAAACAAAGCAAATGCAAAAATTGATACTATTGTTTTTATTTTCTTATTCATATATACCTCCTAAAAAGTTAAAAGTGAGAAGAAATAACCTATGTATCCGGTGGCCATCAATATACCGACGATAATGAGCAATCCGCCTGATATGAAATTGATGATTTTGTAATTTTTTTCAATAAAATCAAATGCACCTTTTAGTTGGTCAATTAACAATGCGCTTATGATAAAGGGTATTCCTAATCCTAATGAAAAGGCAAACAACATAGAAATTCCTTTTAATAATGACCCTTCGAGGGATGCCATTAATAAAGCGGACCCTAAAAAAGTCCCTACACACGGTGTCCAATTAATTGAAAACACGATTCCAAAGACCATAGATGAAAAAAATTCAAGGTTCTTGATAACCATATTTTTCTTACCTATGCGGTTTAAAAATCCTATTTTTAATATTCCCAGAAAGTTCAGGCCAATTATAATCACAATAGAACCCGTTACAATATTGAGAATTGTTTTGTAATTACGTATTAGTTTTCCAACAGTCCCCATAAAAGCCCCCATTATAACAAAAACAATGGTAAACCCTAAAACAAAACCGATTGAGTTTGTGAGAGCTTTCTTTTTATTCGCTTCATTTGCTGCAAAATAAGATATATATATGGGCAGCATAGACAAAAGACAAGGTGATATAAATGTAATGATTCCTTCTAAAAACATCAGAATATATTGCATATCATCCTCCCATGTTTATTTAAAGCTAAACATTAAAAAACTTTTTATAGCTCAAACCAATTAATTTTTGTAAATCCGTTTTCTATTAATACCCCAAACAGAGTAATGTTCCTACCCCTTATCTTTCTCGCTGTTACAGTAATATTTTTTAAGTACGAAAATGACTTCTTCTACCCTGTGGTCGGAAATGTAATAGGTAACACTCTGTCCTGATTTTGAAAAATCCAGGATTCCATGGGATTTTAGAAGTGCAAGATGTTGAGATAGTGCTGATTGGGTGATATTCGGTATTTTTTCTCCGAGACTACTTACGTTTTTCGGACCTTTGATAAGTTCACACAAAATTAACAAGCGGTTCTCATTGGCGAGAACTTTTAATAGTTCAGCGATTTGTTTTGCTTTGTTTTCCATTTGAAGTTTCCTTTCTATATTTAGGTTGATAGGTTTTTGTGCCAGATATATTAGTAATTAATAATATACTAATATTCGTAAACTTTGTCAATTATTCATGAAATTAATACGCGACTTATGCATGAAAAAATATCGTCCACTTTTATTGCAGCTATACTTATAGGTAAAACAACAAATATTTATGAGACCAAGATTATTTCTTCAAGTGGTATTCAAGAGTCAATATAAAAGGAAATCTGTTAAACAATAAATGTTATATCAGATTTCCTTAAGTTTATAACCCATGGGAAAATTCTATTTTCATTGATTTAAATTTTCCGCAAAGTGGGTTTCAATAAAACTCTTTTTATAAATTAATTAATTTCTCTCTTTAAAGTATTATATATACAATTTGTATCTTTACACTTTTTTAATGAAGTTAATACGTCTTCTTTTTCAAACATATTAATTAATTTTTGTAAAACTTTAACTTGATGGGAAGGATTTTTTACAGCTAACATAAATACCATCTCTACATCTAAGACAGTGGTACCATTTCCCATTTCAATAAATTTTACCGGTTTTTCCAATGTTGAAACCAAAATAGCCGGTTTTATCACATGTTCCGTGTCCGTATGAGGCAGTGCAACTTTGGCGCCTAAAGTCGGAAGGCCTGTAGGATAGATCTTTTCCCTATCTATTATTGCTTGTTTGAAACTTTCCTTTACATAGCCTTTTTCATACAGAATATCTGAAAGTTTAGACAGTAACTCTTCTTTATTCTTTGCTTTTGTATCCAAGTATATTAGTTCCTTTTTTATCATATCTGTATCTTTCAAGTTAACAGACCTCCTGCTATTGATAATTAACAACTAAGCTATCATGCACTAATTAAAAGATAAAAATAATTCTATCTTAACTTATAATTATAGATAATCTTTAACGTAGGACCTTTGATAAGAAGCCAATAATTATATTCCCGATATTAAATCCAAAATGTCCGTCAGTGATCATCCCGGAAACTTTTACTCCCGTAACTTTCATCATTTCTGTTGCTTCAGGGGCAAAATAATTGGACAATAATACAACGAAAAACAAGTTGATTACTGAAGAAATAAAGGTTCTTAATACATTCCCGTCACTGGCCATTGCACACATAGGAATTACATAACAAACGGCTCCCAATAATCCTACAGGGAAATAAGTCATATTTGGAATAATAAATGCAAATAGTATTACAATGGGGATGCAAAGTACAGTAACAGTAATTACAGCCGGATCTCCTAAACTTAAAGCAATATCCATACCTATATTTAATTTAGTTTCATTCCCCATTTTCCTTTTCATATATTCCTGTACGGAATTTCCTACGGAAGATAATCCTTCCATCATTACACTTACCATTCTAGGGAGTAAATTTAATACTGCAGCTATTCCTATAGCCATAGTTAAACATACGGCCCATGGTTGTTTAGTTAAAATTCCTAAAAATATACCCACAAACAGACCTACTACCGCCGGGTCTCCGAAAAATCCAAGTTTGTTAGCTATTTTATCCATACTGATATCAACCTTATTTAGTCCTGGAATAAAATCAATTATTTTATTTATTAGCAATGATGCCGGATAAGTCAAAGTGATAAATGAAAATGTGGAACAGGTTGTCCCCTCCAGTCCAAAGTATTCTTGCCATCTGGGAGCCACTTTTTGTGCGGCATATAATGTCAAAACACCAAATACGACCGTAACCCCTAAGCCTAAAAGTATGTTACCGAATAAAGCATATGCCAGAGCTCCCGGAATTAGAAAATGTATAAAGTTCCATATATCGATATTCATCACATTAGTTACTTTTAATCTAAGCAAAATTATGTTAATTGCAACTATAATTAAGACTGCAATAGCAGCAAATGGGACTCCCCAGGAAGCCCCGCCGATAGCGGCAAATCCTATATCTACAGTAGTGAATCCTTTGCCCATGGCTTTGTAATACTCCGTTGCAGGGGAGATACTTGACATCAAGAGATTCACAACTAAATTTAATCCTTGAAACCCAATGCCAACGAGCAATCCCGCTTTTAAAGCCGCTCCTATTTTCATCCTGAAAAAAAGGCCTAAAAGAAATATCATTATAGGCAGCATCACAACAGGCCCTAAATCGAGTATTTTTTGAATAATTACCATAATATTCTCCCTCCTATTTTACTCAAAATTTTTATTTACCTAAAATTTTATTGCACTCATCGACTATCTGTTTTTTTATATTTTCTTGATTGATTCCCGAAATCAAACCGAATACACTAATAACCGGTTTGTTAAGGGGTTTGTTGTACTTTGATGTTGTCAGAATTAAATCGACATCATTTTGTTTACTTGGGATTTCGCTAAGGGTTGATTTTGTAATCTTTGCAGGTACATGTGCATCTTTTAAAATCACCTTTACTTTTTCTTGAGCAACTGTAGAAGTTGCAACACCGCTTCCGCATGCTACTAAAATATTTACTTCTTTTGACATTTTATATCCTCCCTAAAAAACATATTCTACGGTTTTAAAACTACTTTAATTGCTTGTCCCGATTGGGCTAATTTTATGGCATCATTGATTTTTTCTAAGGGCATTATATGTGTTATTATTTTTTCTGCTGGGAATCTATCGGATATGGATAATTCAAACGCTTTCTGTACTTGGATACTGTTGCTGGCATAATGTCCGTAAATCTTAATATTTTGATAATGTATTTGATTAGTATCTAACTCTGTTAATGCTCCTTTCTTAACTCCTCCGAAAAATACAACTATTCCTCCTTTTTTAACCATAAAAATCGACTGCTGTTGGGATATTGTTGAAGGGTTTGCTGATATTACTTTATCTGCACCTTTTCCATTTGTAATCCTTTTTACAGCTTCAATAGGATCTTCATTTTTACTGTTAATTGTATAATCTACATTGAAATTCTTGGCCATTTCGAGACGATTATCATTAATCTCGATCATAATCACCTTTTCGGCACCTCGAAGTTTGGCTAATAAAGAATGGAATATGCCTATTGGACCGGCTCCGATAATTACAACAGTATCTCCTAAGGTAATGTTTATATTTTCTTGACATGCATATACGGAAGATAATGGTTCAGCTAAAGTAGCCGCTTCAATATTTATTCCATCAGGTACACGATAAATTGCTCCTCTTTCTACCCTTTTAGCCGTATAGGAAATATATTCGGCAAATCCACCCGGCCTTTTGGTATAATCTTCCGCATCAATACAGTTTTCGCTGTGACCGCTTCTGCAATATTCGCATTTTAGACAATGGGCCATAGGATATATATATACTCTTTCTCCGACTTTATATTTTTCAACGATAGGATCAACTTCGTCAATTGTCCCTACAATTTCGTGGCCGTATATATAAGGGTAATTCCCATTTCTTGAATCCGTTGTTAAATTTCTGATGTCTGAGCCGCATAATCCTACTGCCTCAACTTTTAAAACAAATCCCCCTTTAGGACAATCCGGCTTATCTACCTCTTCAATTCGAATATCATTTGGTCCGTACATAACTGCTGCTTTCATTTTTTTACTCATAGTAATAATTCTCCTCTCGATAATATTGTTGGTTTTAATACATTTGAACCTTCGACGGTATTTATTTCTTCTCTCTATTCCCATGATATTTAACATTTAATGATTCTATTTCGGCTTCCGATATATTATATGGAGTACCGATCTTTGTAGCTATAAAATATGTTTTCATGACCTCTTCTGCAGTTTCAAGTAATGCAACACAGGATTCCATATCTTTTCCTACACATACGACACCATGATTGGCAAGCAAAGCAATATTGGATTCTTTCAAAGCATCATCTATTCCATGGTAAATATCCGGTGTTCCCGGTTGTCCGTAGGAGAGACATGGGATCTTTTTAATTGCTATTAAAAAAGTAGTTGAACACTTAATTTCCACTGGTTTATTGCAAAAAGCGTATGCGGTAAGAAAGGGCACATGAGAGTGGACTACCGCATTACAATCCGGCCTTGCCTTAAGGGCTGCTTCATGAAGCAGATATTCACTGGATCTCTTCAAATTTCCTCCTATTTGTACACCATTTTTGAGAACAGCTACTGTTTCTTCTTCAAGATATCCTTTTCGTTTGGTTGTCGGCGTAATGTATAATAAACCTTCTTCACGGTCATATATTGAAATGTTACCTTCCAACGTGCCTACAAATCCCTTTTTGTCTAATAATTTTGCATACTTTACTAATTCTTGTTTCAATTCAGGTTTCATTATAAATACCTCCTAATATTATTAAATAGCATTTTCATAATTTACGATGATATTGAAAAGTTCTTCTGCAGTTCTTGCTTTTTTAATTTCCATATGAAATTCTTTTAATTCAAGAAGATTGACTAATGTAAAAAACGCTTTCAAATGCGACTTATCATCAATAGGACTCATTGCACAAACAAAGTCGATAGGGTCAAGTTCTTTTACTCCAAATTTTACAGGCTTGTCCAATTTTATTAAGCTCATGGCCAGATTATTGACTCCTTTTTTGTAACTTCCGTGGGGCAATGCAAATCCCTTTGATATGACAATATAAGGTCCGTTTTTTTCTACATTTTCAATCATGGATTGAGTATAGCTGTGATTGATATCTCCCCTTTCTTCCAATATTTCAGCCGATTTTCTGATTGCATCCCTCCAATCCGCTGCTATGACATTCGTTTTTATTTTATCTATCTGTAACAAATCAGATAAGCTACTATAATGTGTATCATTTTTGTATCTTTTTTTCATATCTTCATTCTTATCATCCCTTTTTTTATCATTTACATTTAATTTGTTAAGCCTCCTTATCTTATTCATCTTTATATCATCTAATTTTTTATCGATGTTTATAATATCGGTAATTGACAATATCGGCGGAACATGAATATATTCGGTTCCGTAATCATCCAATAGGATGGTTGAAATAATTAAATCGGCATTATCTAAATCTGTACTTTCAAATTGTTGAGATGGCAGAACTTCTATAACAATAAAATCAAAATATTTAATAAGCTGCTCTTTTAATAATTGAGAAGTACTCGTTCCGCTGTTACATACGATTATTACGGATAAATTTCTCACCTCATTTTTTTTCTTCTCAATTGCTGCACATATATAAACAACTATAAAAGCTATATCTATATAACTTATTTTTCTTTCTGCGTAATCTTCCAATATTTTTAAATTTTCTTTTACTGCGTTTAAAACAAATTTGTTATTTCTGACTGTTTCATCGATTCCGAAATATTCGGGATATTTAATATTGGAATCACTAAACAAACTCTCTAAATGATTAGATAAATTTTTAAAGAAAATATAGTCATTATTTAAATTGATATCTAATGATTTAGAAACGGATTCAATAAATTTTCTTGTAAGCATTTGAATTTTTAAAATTTCAGAATTATCTACCTCTTTTTTTATATAATTCAATTTTGCCAATATATTTTGGAGAAACATAATCTCCGTTTCTCTGATATTCAATTTAAAATATTGTCCTATCATATCAATCAGTCTGTCCGCTATTTTTTCTATCATAGGAGAATTTGTTTCTTTATTTTCCATAAGGATTGTTTTTCCGTATAGTATCCTATGAATCATAAAGTATAAATAATAAGATAATCTTTTTAAAGAAGTATCTGTAAAATATGCTTTGTTTTCATTTTCAACTTCTCTGATAATTTTATTAATGATTTCTAATTCATCTCTAATATCTGTATTTTTATAATCAATAAATTCTTTTAGATCCTTTTGCCATAACAACATATTTACAAGATAGGTATTCTCTGTAATAATATTAAGGATAACTTTGCGGATATTTACTTCTTCACCTTTAATTTTCAGGCCTTTATTGGATAAAGAAAAAATTATTAAATTAAATTTTTTTAAAAAAAGGTTAACATCAGGGGAATCTTTTATTACCGTAAATTTGGATACATACATAAATTCTCCAATTTCTTGATAAGTCACATATCTATTTGTCAATATTAATATACAAATATTAATTAAAACTCTCTCTTCCTTTGACAAGGAATAATCATAAAAGTTCATTTTTTGTAGGGAATCTTTTACTTTATTTAAATTTCCATTTAAATATACTGTTCCGCTATTATCCAAACTTATCATGTTAATGCCCTGGTCATTAAAGAACTCGTTAATTTCTGCGATATCATTTCTGATTGTTCTTTCGGAAACTGAAAAATCGTTTGCTAATTGGCATAAAGAAATTTCTTTACAATTGTTATTGATTATTTGACGAACAATATTTACTTTTCTTTTATCCATCACAAATCATACCTTCTTCTTTATTTATTTTTAGCGTACCATGTTTAATAAGTAAAAAACAGTTATAAAGTTTACAACGATATTGAAAGGTTTTATATGATTATAGGGGAAATAAATATTTATTGCAAAATTTTTATCGGATAGATGTTATTATCGGATAAATATATTGCTGATATACGCACATAGGGATAAAGAAGTCTGGTTATACTATAAAAAATGAAAAATTCCATAAGAGGAAGTGAACTTATTGTTTTTTGAATTTTTTGTGAGAAAAATAAAATTTTTAAATCATTATAGGAATTATCAACAGAATAATACTGAGAATACCATAAAGGAACGCCCAATCAAAATAAAAAAACAGCTTCGGGAAAACCTGGATAGTCTGAAAACTATATTAGGAAACAGCAGTGATTTAAAAATACATCCGTTCCGATTTGGAGCGAACAGCAGCATAGCAGGAGTATTGGTGTTTATCGATGGACTGGTAGACAATGCTACTTTGACTAATGCAATACTGCGTCCTGTACAAAGTTGGCAGTTTAAGGACAATAGTTTTCCCTTGGAGGACGAACTAATAAGTGTGCTTGAGCAGGAGGCATTGTGTGCCGGAGATGTAGAGATTGTTAAGTCATTGTCGGATGTCATATCAAATTGTCTTTCAGGTAATACGGCATTACTTGTTGATGGCTGTGTGTCGGGACTTATTGTTAATACCAAAGGCTGGGATAAACGTAACGTTACGGAACCTAATTCAGAGACTGTAGTACGGGGACCACGGGAAGGATTCACCGAAAATTTGCGTACAAATACGGCACTAATTAGACGTAAGATTTCCAATAAACAACTACGTGTAGAGAACATGATTTTAGGCCAAAAAACCAGAACAAATGTGTGTTTAATGTATCTTAGTGGTGTGGTTAATATGAAAGTGGTAGAGGCTGTTAAATATCGCATAAAACATATGGATGTGGATTCAATCTTAGAGTCGGGCTACATAGAGGAATATATCGAAGATGCACCATTTTCTCCATTTGGGACGGTAGGTTATAGTGAAAAACCTGATGTAGTTGCAGCACGGATATTGGAGGGACGTACAGCCATCGTGGTGGATGGAACACCTTTTGTATTGACTGCACCTATGTTGTTTATTGAAAGTTTCCAAACTGCCGAGGACTACTACATGCGTCCGTTATATGCCAGTATAACACGGATACTGCGCTTCATTGCTTACTTTATTACAGTATTCGGACCTTCCATTTACATTGCATTGACAGCTTTCCATCAGGAATTGCTTCCTACCACGTTACTTTTTACTATTGCAAATGCACGGGAAGGGACGCCATTTCCGGTTTTTATTGAAGCGATGATCATGATATTTGCTTTCGAGATACTGAGAGAAGGCGGAATCCGATTGCCACGTCCGGTTGGTCAGGCTGTAAGTATTGTAGGTGCACTTATCATGGGGGATGCAGCCGTATCAGCTGGATTGGTCGGTGCACCCGTAGTTATTACTGTTGCAATTACGGCAGTAGCTGGATTTCTTGTACCTATGCAAAATGAATCAGGTTCTATCTTGCGAGTGGTTATGATGGTACTGGCCTCGTTTTTGGGATGGTACGGCATTTCCATGGGATTTTTAGCGCTGCTGATTCATCTGGGATCTTTGACGTCCTTCGGTGTACCATACTTTGACGGTTTCGCTTGGAACAGGAATTTACAGGATTCGGTAGTCCGCATGCCACTTTGGACTATGGTCAAACGTCCCAAAGATATTGCACAGGGAGATACTACACGTACTCATTTCTTTATCCCTCCCCTCAGGCCCTATGAGACTCAGGACGAAGACGACCCAGAAGGAGAAAGGCAATGATTCCACGACGATTTCGTTTATTAGCTGTTTTTTTATTATCCCTGTTGCTGATGATATTTTTATCAGGTTGCTGGGATGAACACGAACTTCATACTCTGTTCATTGTCACCGGTGTGGCATTGGATGAATCCGATGATCCCGAGAAAATGGATATCACGGTACAAATAGCTAAGTCTCAATCGAAATCCTCAAGATCCGGGGATACAGAACCTCAGGAGAATTACATAATACTACTAAAAAACAAAAGCGGTACTATGATGGAAGGATTGATGGAATTCAATAGGGACAGTAGTCGTACACTGATGCTGAACCACAATCAGGTTTTGCTGTTTGGTTCCTCTTTGGCTAAACAAGGAATCAAGGACCACATAGATTTATTTATGCGCGACCAGGATTCACGCATGGAGGTGCTGATGATAGTAGTTGATGGACGTGGAGAAGAGGCTCTTGCAGCCAAACTGAGTCAGGACAGGATCTCAGGTATGTTCCTATCCCGTGTAATAAGAACTATGTCTTCCGTATCCTCATACTATCAGGTACGAATGCTGGATTTTGTATCTCGATTATTGGAAGAAACCACTTCACCTGTGGTACCTATAGTTACAGTGACTAAAAAAGGCAAGATGGAGGAAATCAAGATTACCGGTATGGCAGTGTTTAAGGGAGACAAAATGATTGACCGATTAAGTAATGACGAGACATTAGGATATATATGGGCAATGGGAGATGTAAAGCATTGTAACGTTGTAACCAGCACTGAGGTGGGTAAAGCGGTGTTTCAGATTATAAAGTTGGATTGTAAAAGGGATGTAAAAATACGGCATGACGGTGGAATAGGAGTAACGCTGTCAGTAAATACTACTCTTAGCGTTGGTGAGATCAGCGGTTTTAGTGAAACGACATCAGAAGAATTAATGCCTTATCTTGTCAAGATAGCTCAAGAAGAAATAAAACGGAAAATAATGAACAGTTTTGAAACAGCACGCAGACTAAATGCGGACATTTATGGGTTTGGAACGTCTGTATATCGTAAATATCCTAAAGAGTGGAAAAGCATGAAGGATTCCTGGGATGAAATATTTTCTGATATCGAATTAAATGTTCAGGTCAAGGCGCATATTCCAGTGACTGGTCAAATCACACAGCCTTTGGGAATGAAGGGGGAATAGAATATGAGAATTGATAGGACACAGATTTCAGGTGTTCAGTTCATGTTCACGGTAACTTGTTTCATTCAATCCTCATCACTGTTGACAGCTTTTCTTTCCGAAATTACGAAACAAGATTCGTGGTTGGCAGTGCTGTTTGGTGTTGTGGTTTGTCTTCCACTTATATGGCTGTACAGGACTTTGATGGTTATGTTTCCCGATTATAATTTGATACAAATTTTGGAAGAAGTATATGGCCCGGTTGTGGGTAAAACCATTGGAATATCTTATGCATGGTTTTTTATTACACTAACCGCATTGAATTTAAGTGATATGGGAAGCTTTTCAAAACTTACTCTAATGAAAAGAACACCAGATGTGGTTTTGATAGTCACGTGCATGCTGGTAATGGCTTGGGCCGTAAAATATGGAATCAGATTAATTACCCAGTATAGTGCTTTGTTTGTGTTTGTTGCTTTTTCTATATTGATTGCTTCTGTCCTGCTGGTACTTAACCAAATCAACCTGCAGAATTTTCTGCCCATGTTCGACCTTCCGGCTATCAAATATGTACAGGGTACCCATATCATTAGTACAATACCATTTGGTGAGTTGGTAACACTTTTAATGATCACACCAAACGTGAGACTAACTCGTCGTGATACTACGAAATACCTTTTCGGAGGTTTTACATTAGGCTGGATTACTGTGCTGGTAGTAATATCACGCGACATCGCAGTACTGGGCAATACACTTCCTATATTTACACTGCCAACACTGGTAACGCTGCGTTTGGTTAACCTGGGAGAGGCCCTCAGCCGCGTGGAGATATTATTTGCGATTATGCTGATTATGTTACTGTTTTTTAAAATTACATTTTTGTATTATGTATCGGTGATTACCGTTGCGCAGATCATGAAGACCAAATCATATCGGCATCTCATATTGACAGCAGGTGCACTGATTACTGCTTACAGTTTCACGCTGTATCCATCTCCTTTACACCATGCCGCATCTGCTAAGGAAATTACACCTATTCTCTGGACGTTTTTTGAAATTTTGATGCCGCTTTTAACTTTTGTTATAGCTAAACTGAGGAAGCTACCTAGAGGAAAGGAGGTATAGTAATGGTTCTGGTATTGATCGGTTTTACGCTGATTGTGCTGATAGATTTAGTACCATTAATTCGGAAGCATTTAGGACATGACATAATTGCATTTCTTCTATTGTTTATTTTAGGATTGACCATATCTATCTTGGAGGTAAGCGGTGTAGAAGTACCTAGTATTATGCTTCTATTGGGAGATGTACTCAAATCCCTGGGAATGAGCTACTGATGTTAAATATTACCCGCAATATATCCTCTTCATTAATTGCATTTATTGACCAATTTTGTATAAAACATGATAGCAATGGAATACTATTGTTGTAATTTTTATGAAAGAAGGGGTAATGTGAAAGAAGATATTGAAAAAATGAAACAAATGGAAAAACACCAAGTAGATAACAAAGACCAAAAAATGACTACAAATATGGGATTGAAAATTTCCAATACTGATGATTCACTTAAAGCTGGCTTGCGAGGACCTACATTACTTGAAGATTTTCACTTTCGTGAAAAGATTACACACTTTGATCATGAACGTATCCCCGAACGGGTGGTACATGCCAGAGGGTTTGGAGCCCATGGTTTTTTTCAGGTTTATGAATCAATGACAGAATATACAAAAGCAAAATTTTTGCAGGACCCAAATATTAAGACTCCGGTTTTCGTTAGGTTTTCTACAGTGGTCGGATCCCGTGGTTCTGCAGATACAGTGCGTGATGTACGGGGATTTGCGACTAAATTTTATACTGAGGAAGGTAATTTCGATATTGTAGGTAACAATATTCCTGTTTTTTTTATTCAGGATGCAATTAAATTTCCAGATGTTATTCATGCGGTTAAGCCTGAACCCAATAATGAAATACCACAAGCGACTTCAGCTCATGATACGTTTTGGGATTTTGTGGTGAGTACGCCTGAAACAGCTCATATGGTGATGTGGCTGATGTCGGATCGGGCTATTCCTCGCAGCTTTCGTATGATGGAAGGGTTCGGAGTCAATACATTCCGCTTTGTCAATGCTCAGGGGAAAAGCCGATTTGTGAAATTTCATTGGAAACCGTTGCTTGGTGTCCATTCCTTGCTACGGGACGAAGCACAAAAGCTTTGTGGCAAAGATCCTGATTTTCATCGTCGGGATCTTTGGAATGCAATTGAGCAGGGACAGTATCCGGAATATGAATTTGGAGTTCAAATGATCGAGGAGGATCAGGAATTCAATTTTGACTTTGACATTCTTGATCCGACTAAACTTTGGCCTGAAGAGATGGTACCGGTAAAAATTATTGGGAAGATGACCCTTAACAGAAATGTGGATAATTTTTTTGCGGAAACGGAACAGGTAGCATTTTGTCCTGCAAATATTGTACCAGGGATTGATTTCAGTAATGATCCGTTGTTGCAGGGAAGGTTATTTTCCTATGAAGATACTCAGTTGACACGCCTTGGCGGACCAAATTTTCACGAAATTCCGATAAACCGTCCTATAGTGCCTATCCATAACAACCAACGTGACGGAATGCACCGTATGACCATTAATCCGGGAGTTACAAGCTATTTTCCCAATACCCTTGCGCAGAATACTCCGATGCCGGTTACTGAGGAAGAAGGCGGATTTACTCATTATACGGAAAAAATAGATGGCCGTAAAATTCGAGGACGAAGTGAGAGCTTCCGTGATTTTTACAGTCAAGCCACGATGTTTTGGAATAGCATGTCAATTCCCGAAAAAGAACATATTGTCGATGCATTTCATTATGAAGTGGGAAGCGTCAAGGATAAAAATATTAAACAACGGGTAGTAGATATGTTCGGGAATGTTGCACCTGACCTTGCGGAACAGGTTGCTCATAGAATCGGGGTAAATGCGCCGGCTAATACAGATGAAAATAAAGTAGGTGCTGTTTCACCGGCCCTTAGTCAGGAGAACACAATAAAAACTGCCATGACGAGAAAGGTAGCCATTTTTATTGAAAACGGGTTTTGTACTAAATCCGTTATGCAGATGATGGATGCCCTAAATAGTGCAGGAGTGTCATCGGAGTTAATAAGTTCTCATCTTGGTATGGTAACCGGAAAAGACGGAAATCAACTGGAAGCAACAAAGGATTTTACTACTGCTGATGCTGTTTTCTATGATGCAGTTTATATACCTGGAGGAAGGGATAGCATCACAGAATTGTCGAAACATTTTTGCACACGAAATTTTATTAATGAAGCATTTCATCATGCCAAAAGCATTGCAGCTTCCGATGAAGGCGTAGATTTTCTTGGTTCGACAGATGTTTCCTTTTTATCTCCGTCTCAAAGCAAAATTGAAGGAGAATTGGAAACGCAACTCGGAGTTGTGAAAGTTAAAAATACACAGGATATGACTAAATTTTTTGAGGAGTTCATTAAACTGATCTCTATGGACCGTCACTGGGGAAGAAATTGCTAAAAATAGATTTATTGAAAGCTGCCATATGATTTTTAATATGGCAGCTTTGTCTTATGATATAATAAAAGAAATCTCAGATTATTTATATTAAGTTAAAGTTAAGTATAAAATGAAAATCAAAAAACGTGGAAATTTCTATTTTTTTATAATATATAAGAGAGTTAGCTATAAATGTATTTATAAATACCATTATTTAGGAGGGGGTATGGAAATGAATAATATATTATTGGTTGAGGATGACTTAAATTTAATTGACGGTTTAGAATATTCCATACAAAAAAACGGGTTTCATGTTCATGTGGCAAGAACTGTTGAAGAAGCCCTTACTCTATATGAAAATCGTAAATATGACCTGCTGATTTTAGATCTGACATTACCTGATGGGACCGGCTTTGATATTTGTAAAAGGGTGAGGCAGTCATCCGTAGTACCGATTATATTTCTTACCGCTTCCGATGAAGAAGTGAATGTGGTCATGGGACTTGATATGGGCGGGGACGATTATATTACCAAGCCTTTCAAACTTAACGAATTGATTTCCCGTATAAAAGCTCTGCTCCGCAGGACAAATACTTTTCAAGAAGAGACTTATAAGTTGAATTCCAATGGTATCAGAATTGAACTATTAAACAACCGGGTTATAAAAAATGGGCGGATTCTGGAATTAACTGCGGTAGAATACAAGCTCCTTTGTCTGCTGATGAAAAATCCAAATATCGTTTTAACGCGGGAAAAGATACTCAGCAAACTGTGGGACGATAACGGGGATTTTGTAGATAATAATACCCTTTCCGTTTATATCCGCAGGCTGCGCAGCAAAATAGAGGAAGATCCAAATCATCCCCGCTTACTTCTTACCATACGTGGTATTGGCTATAAGTGGAATGTGATAGGGGGAAATAATATATGAAATTATTTGTAAATAAAGATATTCGTTATTTTTTTTGGAAAATTTCCATTGCCTTAATAATTGCTTTACTGTCTGGACTAATTTTTTCCCAGGTAATTATTCATGATTTTAAAGCTCAGCTCCTTACTAATAATTATGAGATCGCAGGGTATATGTTGAAACATGGAGTTAGCCCTTCTGATGTTTCAACTATTTTTGCAACCCAAAAGACGGAACAGGAGCTTTCATTAGGGCAAGAATTTTTAAAAAAATTGGGATATGAAGTAGGAATCAGTAATCGGCTTTTTCCCGATGTAAATATACTCCTACTAAGATATCGTTTAATTTTAGCAATGCTTGTAGTTATAGTCAGTATACTTATTTTAACTGCTTTTTTTCTGTATTTCAGACGTCAGCAAAATGATATTGAGAAAGCAAATGATTCTATTAACAGCTTTATGAACGGTAACACCGTTATACAAATCAATGGCTATGAAGAAGGTAGCCTGTCTAAACTCTTTGCTTCTGTCAATGAAATGGCAACCTCATTAAATGCTCATATTGAAAGAGAAAAATATACAAAGGAGTTCTTAAAGGAAACTATTTCAGACATTTCTCATCAACTGAAAACACCACTGACCGCCCTAAGAATGTACAATGAAATCATTCAGGAAGAAAGCGGAAATGAAGAAACAGTAGAGAAATTTACAGGCAATATAGAAAAGGCATTGACTCGTATGGAAATTTTAATTCAGAACCTCTTAAAGATTGCAAAATTTGATTCGGGAACGATCATAATGAATAAAAAAGAAAAAAATATTCGGGTACTCATGGAAAAGATTATATCTGATTTTGAAACACGCAGGGAACAGGAACATAAAAATATCACATTAAATGGATCAAATAATGTCGCCCTCTATTGTGATGAGGTTTGGATAACGGAAGCCATCGGAAACCTTGTTAAGAATTCCCTGGATCATATGGAAAGAGGAGGGGAAGTTAAAATCACATGGGAAGAAACGCCGGCCATTACAAGAATTATAATAAAAGATAATGGTGCGGGCATTCATCCCGAGGACATCCACCATATCTTTAAACGTTTTTACAGAAGCCGGTTTTCTCAGGATACACAAGGGATCGGGTTAGGACTGTCTTTGGCAAAATCCATCGTGGAAGCTCATAACGGTACTATTACTGTGGAAAGCACATTAGGGGAGGGCAGCATCTTTACACTGGATTTTTTGAAGCTTACAAATATGTAAGATAAAATTCACCTGAGAGTAAGGTTAATGTGATAGTCTAACCGTAAAGAAAGGTGGAATAAAAAATGGAACTGTTAGAAGTGAAAAATCTTTGTAAAACATATGGAAAGGGAGATACAAAAGTTGAAGCACTGAAAGACATGTCCTTTTCTGTTTCCAAGGGTGAATTTGTTGCTGTGGTCGGAGAATCGGGATCCGGAAAAAGTACCCTTTTAAATGCGATTGGTGCATTGGATACTCCTACATCCGGTAAAGTTTTTATTGATGGTAAGGATATTTTTTCCATGGGAGAGGAAAAACTGACGATTTTTCGCCGCCGAAACATTGGGTTCATATTTCAATCTTATAATTTAATCCCGGAACTTAATGTAGAACAGAATATTATTTTCCCTCTGCTTCTTGACTATCAAAAACCAAATCGGAAATATGTAGAAGAGATTTTAGAGGTATTGGGATTGCGGGATAGAAAAAATTATCTTCCGCGGCAGCTTTCGGGCGGTCAGCAGCAAAGGGTTGCTATCGGGAGAGCATTGATTACCCATCCAATGTTGATTCTTGCTGATGAACCGACGGGAAACCTTGACAGCAAAAACAGCAATGATGTTGTTACTCTTTTGAAAGCTGCCTCCAGACGATATCAGCAGACAATTCTTATGATTACCCACAATAAGAATATTGCTTCTATGGCTGACCGTGTATTGCAGATTTCCGACGGCATACTGACTGATTTGGGAGGTAGGGCTGAATGAAAAGTTATTTAGATTTGATTGGGCAATACGGAAGAGTTCATAAGAAGAAAAATAGAATTACGGTATGGTGTATTGCGATTGCCGTATGTCTGGTTACGGCTATTTTCGGCTTAGCGGATATGGCAGTCCGTGCCCAAACTATATATCAGATCAATTCCCAGGGAAATTGGCATCTTATTATTAAGAATATTGATGAGGAAAAAGCAAAGTTAATCGGCAATAGGGTAGACGTAGCAGTTTCCGGATGGGTTCTACAGGGCAGCAATGGCATTTTACGGGATAAACCCCTTGCCTTTGTTGGGATGAATGAAGCTCTTGCCCCGGAAATGACTCTTGTTTTGCAGGATGGTTTTTATCCCCAAAAATCGAATGAAGCCTTGCTGAATAATCTGGCAATGAAGCAAAAAAATATTTCTGTCGGTGATACGGCTACGGTTACACTTCCAAACGGTGAACAGAAGGAATATAAGATTGTTGGTTCCTTTAAAGACATGAGTATGTTACTTAAAGCTGATACTTATGGATTGGTTCTCTCTGAAAGTGGAATCAGGGCTATTGCGGACAAAAATTTCATAGCTCGTTACTATATCCAGTTTAAACATGGTGCCAATATGAGAAAGGCTATTGATGAAATTAAAGATAACTATCATCTTTCAGAGGATCAGGTTTCTGAAAATGCTGTACTTCTTGGATTGACCGGACAAAGCCGTAACAGCTATGTGATGTATCTTTATAGAACGGCTGCAGTATTTTTCGTGATGGTGCTGACTGCAGGAGTATTGATGATTGCAAGCAGCTTTAATATGAGTGTTCTTGAACGTATTCAGTTTTTTGGACTGTTGCGCTGCCTTGGAGCATCTAAAAAACAGGTTAAAAAATTTGTTCTTACGGAAGGAATTCATTTCAGCTTAAATGGTATTCCAATAGGTTTGTTGTTGGGAACTCTTATTCTTTGGGGATCTTGTGCTTTTTTAAAATATGTCAATCCTGCATTTTTCGGCGATATGCCCCTATTCGGTATCAGCTGGATTAGCTTGATTTCAGGAGTGGTGGTTGGGTTCTTAACAGTTATTTTAGCCTCTCTTTCTCCCTGTAAAAGGGCAGCAAAAGTATCTCCTCTCAGTGCGGTAACCGGTAATGTCGGACAAAGCAATGTACTTCAATCCAAAAGAGCGGTAAAAACTATGCATAAACGGGTGGAAATTGCCATGGGTATTCATCATGCTTTTGTCAGCAAAAAAAATATCTTGTTAATGACCGGTTCTTTTGCTATGAGTATCATCCTATTTTTAACCTTTCATGTAACGGTGGATTTTATGCATCAGGCAATACAGCCTTTGAAACCATATGCTCCTGATATTTCAGTTATCAGTGGAGATAATACCACTTCCTTAAGTGAAGATCTTTTTGAACAGATTAAAAATAACCCGGGAGTAAACCGTGCTTATGGCCGTATGTTTGCTTATGATATACCGGCTACAAGTACACAAGGGGATGGAAAAATCAATTTAATTTCATATGAGAAAAACCAGTTTGAATGGGCGAAAAAACAGCTTACAGAAGGAAGCGTTGATGAGGTAGTAAAAGAAGAGGATAAAGTCCTGATCGTATATTCCGATGACCTTAAATGGAAAAAAGGCGATAGAATTGATTTGGAGTTTCCATCAGGAGAAAAAAATGTTGAAATTGCCGGGATACTATCGTCAAGCCCATTTGACAGTGCTCCGGGAACTCAAACCGTAATTTGTTCCGAAAAGACATTTAAAAAATTGACCGGAAAACGGGGTTACACTATTATTGATATGCAAATGAAAAAGGATGCAAGTGACGAAACAGTTTCTCAGATAAGAAACATGACCACATCCCAAATGAGATTTTCCGACAGGCGACAAGGTAATAAAGAAGCCAAAACTGCTTTTTATACCTACGCAATCTTTATTTATGGATTTTTAGTGATTATCGGGTCCATCACGGTATTTAACATTATCAACAGCATGAATGTCAGTGTTTCCAGCAGGATGAATCAGTATGGAATGATGCGGGCAGTAGGAATGTCAGGCAAACAGCTTCACCGTATGGTGACAACGGAAGCCGTTACTTATGCGGTCTGCGGATGTCTAACAGGTTGTATTTTGGGTATGCCCTTGCACAGATTTATTTTTCATTCTATGATTACTTCCCACTGGGGACTTAAATGGCAGCCTCCATTTGTTGTCCTTGTCTTTATTATTGGCGTTACGTTTTTGGCTACTTTCTTATCTGTCATTGGGCCGGTGAAGAAAATCAGTAAGATGGATATTGTAAATGTAGTAAATGCACAATAATTTTTTAGAAAGCTATCATACCGTTTCCGAGTGTGGTAGCTTTTACTTTATGATATAATAAAATATACATTAAATTAAGAACGGAAAATAAGATAATTAAAGGAGGGGCATGTCATGAATATTGAAATTAAAAAACTTACACCTGAATTAGTGGATGATTTCTTTCGGTTTTTTGAACACATTGCATTCCCAGATCACCCTGAATGGGGATGCGGATGTTATTGCTGTTTTTTTCATGCAAACAATATTGAAGAATGGGAAAATCAGACGGCGGAAGAAAACAGGGAAATTGCAAGGAAGATGATTTTGTCTGATAAGATGAAGGGCCTGTTGGCATATGCAGATGGCAAACCTGTGGGATGGTGTCATTTTGATGATAAATCCAAACTTCCCGGATTGAAAGTATTCTATCCTCAAGTGATAGGTAATGAAGAAAATATTGGTGCTATTGTGTGTTTTACAATAGCTCAGCAGTATCGAAATAAAGGCATAGCTAAGAAACTATTGTCCCAAGCATGTGGGGAATTAGAAAAGCAGGGTTTTTTAATTGCAGAAGCCTATCCTCAGCGGGAATGTGCTTCCGATGAGGAAAACTATCATGGCCCTCTCTCGATGTACCTTTCCCAAGGGTTTTCGGTTCATAAGGAATTGGAAAAAGAAGTGATTGTACGTAAATACTTAAGAAACTAAAAATATTTGGTGATATGAGTGACAATAAATTGTACTGAAATAAGAGGTGAGAATAGATGAAAATTGAAGCTTTAAAAGATGAAAAAACGGAAGATTTTATAATGTACTGTAAGAAGCACAGAATGGAGATCGATGATTCTTTTTTATACGATGAAGATTTAAAAGATTTTAAGATTGGAGAGGAAAATCCCACTTATATCGTTACCGATTATCAGGGAAAGCTGATAGCAGCTATCTCACTTATTGTTGATGATTATGCCAGAAGAGATAAAAAGGCACGTTTCAGAATATTTCATTCGGAAATTGAAGATATTTCAATTTATAATATGCTTATGAAAGCTATTTTAAATCATACAAAGGGATTAGACAAGGTTTCTTTGTTTGTCCCGGCAGTAAATAAAAAATTAATCGGATTTATTGAAAGATTAAATTTTGCCATAGAGAGATATTCCTTCATTCTGGTGAGAGATGATATGAAAATACCGGAACTCAATTTGCCTCAAGATTATGAAATCAGACCATTTCAACCTGGGAAAGATGAAAAAACTTGGTGTGATGTCAGAAATGCAGGATTTGCAAAACTTCAGGGAAGCGAGGCGCCCATTAATTCGGAAACGGTTACAAAGATGATTTCAAGTGATGACAATATAGAAGGTGGGATGATGATACTATATCATAAGGATAAACCCGTAGGTATAGTCAGGGGAAGTGCGGATGAATATGAAGATTTACCAATCATGAATATAGGCCCTCTTGCCGTTATACCGGAATATCAGGGAAAAGGCTTGGGAAGAATTCTCTTAAGAGCTTCGCTGAATTTTGCAAAGGAAAGGGCTTATAACAGGACAATACTTTGTGTAAATGCAGAAAATGAAAGAGCAAGGGCTTTATATCTCCAAGAGGGATTTAAACAAGTTGAAAAGGCCATATGTTATAAATATGATTTGAGAACAAAAATGAAGTAGATTTTATCTGTTCAGAGTATAATTTGATTAAATAATTATATTTTTTGCAGTATTTTTAATATTTATTTCGTTTTAATTAAAAGATGATAATAATCGGATTTCATTATTTAAACGAATTGCAGAAGTCAAAAGGAGGAACGAAATTTGAAAAACTATGGTGAACTTCAAAAATTATTGTTTTCAATAGATGGAAGAGGATATTCCGCTTATAAAGAAATAAAGGGAGAATATGACTTTGGGAAATACATACTTTCTATTGACCATGTCCAGGCAGATCCCTTTGCCCCTCCGTCTAAATGCCGTATCATTATATCTCGGAAAGAAGCTAATTTTCCTGATGAATTGTTAGATACCAAGGATAAAATAATAGCCTCCTCAGATTTTTTAACACGAGCTTTTTCAGACAGTATTTATCGTTTCAATAAAGGAGAAAGAGGAACAGGGAAAAGCGGTCTTTTAACTATTGACCGTTGCGGACAGGAGATGCTTGAAAGAACGTCGGTATTGATAAACAAGAATCACATTGAAGTGAGGTTTGAAATTGGATTGCCTGCCAACGGAAGAAGAGTCTTAGGTAAGGCGGCCAATCATATTTTTTCTGATATTCTTCCTCAGATTGTGGAAGATGGAGTTCTCTATAAGAATATTGATCAAAAGACTATGAAAAAACAGGTAGATTTAATTTTAGATCAGGAATATATTAGAAGGCAATTAGATAAAAAAGGGCTGATTGCATTTATTGCCAACGGTTCTGTCTTACCGAGAGAAAGCGGTATATCGGATAGACCTTTACTTAAAGGAGCAATTCCATTTAAAAGTCCTGATAGTTTTGAGATTGAATTTTTATTGCCAAATCATGGGTTGATAAAAGGAATGGGAATTCCCCGGGGAATAACTTTAATTGTAGGAGGAGGATATCATGGGAAATCCACATTGCTGAAAGCCCTTGAAATGGGAGTTTACAACCACATATCAGGTGACGGAAGGGAATTTGTTATTACCAGAAAAGATGCGGTGAAAATACGTGCTGAAGATGGCCGCAGTGTTGAAAAGGTCAATATCAGCCCCTTTATCAATAACCTTCCCAATAATAAGGATACAGTTAAATTTTCTACAGACAATGCCAGTGGAAGCACTTCTCAGGCAACTAATGTTATGGAAGCCTTGGAAGCAGGTACCAAACTTTTATTGATAGATGAGGACACTTCGGCGACTAATTTTATGATAAGAGATGGAAGAATGCAGAAATTGGTTTCAAAAGATAAGGAACCCATTACTCCTTTTATTGACAAAGTGAGACCTCTATATAAAGAATATGAAGTTTCTACCATATTGATTGTAGGAGGATCAGGTGATTATTTTGATGTAGCTGATCAGGTTATTATGATGGATGAATATGTTCCGAAGGATGTTACTGTAACAGCTAAGAATATTGCAAATACCGTTGGATATGAAAGAGAGAAGGCAGAAGAGAATAATTTCGGGAGCATTACATCTCGGGTTCCTCTTAAATCAGCATTTATCAAAAGTGGGAAGGAAGGAAGAATTAAACCTAAAGGACATTACACTATTTTATATGGAAGATCAGCTATTGATCTGTCAAGTTTGGAACAGCTTACAGATGAGAGCCAGACAAATTGTATTGCTGCAATGATTGATTTTTTGGGGAAACGAGTATTTGATGATAATATATCGATTTCCGAGGCGGCGGATAAACTGTTCAAACAAATAGAAAATTCGGGATTGGACAGTATTTCACCTTATACAGGGCATCCGGGGAATTTAGCATTACCCAGAAAACATGAACTATGCGGAGCAATAAACCGTTATAGAGAACTGAGAATAAAAGCCTGAGTTACGGATAAATATTGTCATCTGATGTTTTGTTATGAAAAAACACATAGAAGATGAAATAAACAGCTAAAATGTATCCGGCAAATAATAAGGAAAATTTAATAGAAAATGGGGTTATATTGTTTATGAGTTTTGATAATAGTGAAAGAGGCCTTAAAATATCCCAAGAATTTAATCGTAGAAATCTTCCTATATAAATAGCATATCCACTCAATAGGCAAATAATTACCATTATAATATTAGCAGCTGTTTTGCTTTTTCTTCTCAGAAGGGATTGATGTATTATATATAAAGAAAGCAGCCCTATTAAAGTTCCTAAAAATACTCCAAGCCCTATATGCACAAGCTTTATCCAGGCTATTATATCGGAAGAATAGAAAAAAGGTGCATAGGAATTTTCCTTTGAATAAAATTTTATTTTATTGATATGAATAAAATCCGTTATCAAGTATAAGGCATTGGGAAAGAAGAACAGCCACAATAACCTAAACGCTGTTACTTTTAGTTTTTTAAACTTTTTAAAATTTTTTTCAGAGAGTTTTGCGAAAAGCAGAGGAAGGAAAGCTAAAAATAAATTCCAAGCCATCATAATATGTATAAAATCAAAGGTAGCCGCAAAAACACATATACTCATAAAAAAATACGCTAAACAACATAAAAGAATTAACTTAAATGCCATAACATGTTCTCCTTTTTGGTCGATTTTAACTTAGTATATCATAAAATAATATTATAAAAAAATAATTTCACTCTAATATAATAGAAATTAATGGTCTGTTAATTAGGAAAAGTGTTTGTAGGATTATGATTATATATGATAAATTAAAGGTATGGATTTACAGAAAGTATATTTTTAATAAAAGGTTTAAACAATTAATATATTTTAAGGAGAGGTGATAAATAATGGATACAATATTTTTAATAATAAAATCTATAATATTGGGAATTGTGGAAGGAATAACAGAATTTTTGCCTATATCTTCAACAGGGCATATGATTATTTTCGAACATTTAATGAAGTTTAAAGGTATCAGTCCCAATTATGTTGAGATGTATACATATGTAATACAGCTTGGAGCAATATTATCTATTGTTGTACTCTATTGGAAAAAGATAAAAGATACACTTATAAATTTTTTCCCTCAAAAAGTCGGATATAAAAACTCGGGGTTTAGATTTTGGTTTATGATATTCATCGCTTGTATTCCCGGAGGCATTTGCCAACTGTTATTAGATGATTTATCCGATAAGTATTTATTTAATACGGTCACTGTAGCTATAGCTTTATTTTTAGGCGGCATATGGATGATATATGCTGAAAATAAATTCAGAAGCAGAAATTCAACAAAAAAGGGGTTAAATGTTACAACAAGGCAGGCATGGATTATCGGGATATTTCAGTGCTTAGCCATAATTCCGGGTATGTCACGGTCAGCTTCAACTATTATAGGAGGATGGGTATCAGGGCTTTCTACTGTTCAAGCCGCAGAATTTTCCTTCTTTTTAGCAATTCCTGTTATGCTTGGAATGAGTCTTTTAAAAATTATAAAAATTGGAGGAATATCTGCTCTTGCATTTTCCGAAATAATTTCCCTTGCTGTTGGATTTATAGTTTCCTTTATAGTAGCATTGATAGTGGTCGATAAGTTTATTTCATATTTAAAGAGAAAACCTATGAGAATATTTGCAATATATAGAATGATATTTGCGGTTATAGTGTTAGTTGCAGGATTTAGGGGAATATTTTAAAAGCTGCCACCCGTGCTGGGCAGACCAAAAATGGAGATGACTAACGAAACCATCTTCATTTTTGATTATCTATCTATTTTTCGACAGTCCCCAAACATAACGATACTTTATTCAACTTGTTTTTCTATTCATATTTTTTTCACCCATCAGAAACTTAGAAGATAACGAAAGATTATATTGTATATGAAGTTTAATAATGCTAAATTGGAGATAAGCATTTTAGAAGATGATGTCATAATAAAAGTACCTCTAAAAAATCAGTTTAAATATTCATAAATATATAGTTAATAGAATAATATTCCAATGTACAGATAGATATTTAATTATAGGGGGGAATATTGGTGGGATATTATGTTAATGTAGAATCAGATGTAAAAATTTTTGTAGAAGATCTTAATCCAGAGGGTAAGAAAACAATAGTTTTTTTACATGGATGGCCTGGAAGTCATGAGTTATTTGAATATCAATTTGATCAACTTCCCAAATGGGGATACAGATGTATAGGAATAGATCAAAGAGGATTTGGCAAGTCAGATAAACCGTGGAGAGGATATGATTATAATCGATTGGCCGATGATGTTAAGTGTATAGTTGAAACACTTAGATTACAAGATTTTATACTTGCAGGCCATTCAACAGGCGGGGCAATAGCTATTAGGTATATGTCTAGGCACAATGGATATGGAGTATCTAAACTTGCTTTATTTGCAGCGGCAGCTCCTAGTTTAATAAAGCTTCCTAACTTTCCTTATGGAATAGACGTTGAAGTAGTAAATCAAATAATTGAAGGAACATATACGGACCGACCTAAAATGCTTAGTAATTTTGGTGATATATTTTTCTTTCAATATATAACTCAACCATTTTCCTATTGGTTTCTACAATTAGGATTACAAGCAGCAGGATGGTCGACTGCTGCTATTGCAAATACCTGGATAAATGAGCAATTATTTAGTGATTTAGGGAAAATAAATGTTCCGACATTAATTATTCATGGTATCCATGATAAGGTTGTCCCATTTCAACTAGGCGAAGTACAGGAAAAATACATTAAAAATTCTAAACTTATACCGTTTAATTATAGCGGTCACGGATCATTTTATGATCAAAAAGACTTATTTAATAAAGAATTAATGAATTTTATTGAAGAATAATTTTTAAAAGATAGAGGTTCCGGAAGTCCAAAGGAAATAAAATCCTTAGACTTTTCTTTTTTTAAAAAAAGCAATGTAAAAAATGTTTGAAATGCACTTAAGAAGATGGGCTTAGGTATTTTTCATTTTGTTATAAAGCGTATCATAAATTGTATATTAATGATATCTGTATTTGACGAAACATTTTCATAGATTTATAATTTAATGGAGATCTGAAAATTGACGAAGGGAAGAGATATACAATGGAATTATTGAAGAATACATTGGCATCTATAAAACCTGCAGACGAAGATGCAAAGAAAAAAGCAAAGGAAAGGCTTGATAATCTCACTAAGCCTATAGGAAGCCTGGGGGTATTGGAAGAGATAGTAATTAAAATGGCAGGAATTACAGGAAATATACACAATAAAATTGATAAAAGAAATATAATAGTAATGTGCGCTGACAATGGAGTAGTGGAGGAAGGAGTAAGCGCATGTCCTCAATACTTTACCAAGATACTTACAGAAAATTTAATTAAAGGATATACAGGTGTTTCAGTATTGTCCAAGCTTACAGGGACAGATGTAACTACAGTTGATATCGGAGTCAACGGAGATATAACTTTAAAGGGAGTATTAAATAAAAAGATAAATTATGGTACAAAAAATATTACAAAAGGACCGGCTATGACTCGTGATGAGGCGATAAGAGCTATAGAAGCGGGAATTGAAGTAGCGGATTCTTCGTGCAAAAAAGGATATGATATTTTAGGAACAGGAGAAATGGGAATAGGAAATACGACTACCAGCGGAGCAGTATTAAGTATTTTTTCAGGACTTAATCCCGATGCTACTTGTGGAAAAGGGGCTGGGCTTACCGACGAACAGTTTGAGCATAAGAAAGAGGCTGTGGAAAAAGCAATAGAAATAAATAAGCCGGATAAAAACGATCCTATAGATGTTATATCAAAGGTAGGAGGTTTTGATATCGCGGGGATGTGCGGATGTTTTTTGTCGGCGGCCAAAAACAGAAAACCTATAGTTATAGACGGATTAATTTCTTCTGCGGCAGCTCTTTGTGCGGTACGGCTGAATTCTTTAGCCAAAGAGTATATTTTCCCGTCCCATCTGTCAAAAGAACCTGGAGCAATATATATGATGAAGGAAATAGGTCTTAAACCTATGCTTGATTTGGAAATGAGACTGGGAGAAGGTTCCGGATGTCCTCTGGTATTTCAGGTAATAGAAGCTGCATTATACGTTATGGACCATATGGCAACATTTGAAGAATCAACTTTGGATAAAGATGTATTAATAGATATAAGGTGATGACTATGATAATTTTGGTGACAGGAGGAGCAAGGAGTGGGAAAAGTTCCTTTTCAGAATCCCTATATGAAAATAAAGAAGATGTGGTATATATAGCCACGTCAAAAATTTATGACAAAGAAATGGAAGAAAGAGTTATTCTTCACCGACAGAGCAGGCCTCTTTCCTGGAGAACCTACGAGGGAAATTATGATTTAAAAAAAGCAGTGGGAGAAGAAAAAAATTACATATTGGATTGTGTTACCGTATTATTATCGAATAGGATGTTTGACATTACTAAAGATGAAGAGTTTATTTCTTTTCAGCTTCAAGGGCAGGTAGAGAATACCGTTTTTAACGAATTAAAATGTCTTATAGATGAAATAAGAAGAAGAAATTACAATTTAATAATGGTCACTAATGAAGTGGGAGATTCTTTAGTTCCAGAAAGTCATATAGAAAGAGTTTTTAGAGATATTCAGGGTAGAATAAATCAAAGGATAGCTTCGGTTTCCGATGAAGTCTATTTGGTATGCTGTGGAATACCGGTGAAACTGAAATGATGAAGGGTTTTATATTGGCAATTCAGTTTTTATCTCGACTTCCCATAAACATTTCTGTTGATTTTAACGATAAAAATTTATCTCGGAGCACTCTTTTTTTCCCATTTGTAGGGATGATTATAGGTACGGGAGCAGGGCTTGTCTATTGTTTGGTTTCTTGGGTAAATATGGATATAGCATCTTTTTTGGCTGTATTGACCTTGGTTATACTTACCGGAGGCCTTCACTTAGACGGCTTAGGGGATACCTTTGACGGATTTTTTTCTGCGAGGACAAGAGAAAGAATACTTGAAATAATGAAGGACAGCAGAGCGGGAACTTACGGAGTGGTGGCTATAGTTTTGGACATACTTTTAAAGTATGTTATTATATCCAATATGAAAGAAAACGTATTGCCGGCATTGGTATTTTCCTGTGGGAACGGAAGGCTTATAGCGGTCATATTCATGTCCTTCGGCAAAATAGCGAGACCCGGGGGATTGGGAGATATGTTTAAAAAAAGTAATCCTAAAAAATATGCCTTTATAGGTGGGATTATATATGTTTTAATTACCTTTTTAGTAAATCCCTTGTATTTGATTCCTTTGGGGATTTCCATATTTGCAGCTTTTCTGTTGGCTTTAAAAACATATAGAGTTATTGGAGGCTTTACAGGAGATGTATATGGGGCAGGTATTGAAATTACAGAAATAGTATCGTTACTGTCCTTTATGTATATATAATGTCTCTGTTCTTTTTCTGATTTGGGAGTGTGATTATGGATATAATATTTGTTCGCCATGGAAGTACTGAAGAAAACAGAAAGAAAGTATACGGAAGTTCTGATATACATTTATCCGAAAAGGGAAAAACCGAGGTATTGAATATTAAAAATTCGGTAAATAATATGTCCTTCGGAAAAGTATATATAAGTCCATTGAAGAGAACAATGGAAACTTCGAAAATTTTGGGAGTAAAGGGAATACATGATGATAGAATCAAAGAAATAAATTTTTCCATATTCGGCGGAAAAACTTATGAGGAAATAAAAAAGATATATCCTGAAGAGGTTTCTCTGTGGACAAAGGATTATATAAACTATAGGATACCCGGTGGGGAAAGCCTTAAAGATATATACGAAAGAACTAAGGATTTTTTAGAAAATATTATATCGGAAAATAAAAATGTACTCGTTATTACCCATGAAGGAGTAATAAGATGTGCTTTATGCTGGGTATTCGATAATGTGGAATATTTTTATAGGTTTAGAGCAGATAACGGAAGTATCACGGTTATATCGGCAGATGATGGATATAAATATATAAAATGCATTAATAAAAGGTGATATACTATTATTTATGTTTAATATTTAAATTTTATATTTTTAAAGATTCCCTATGAGTGGTATAATAAAAGATAGTTTAATTGAAGGGAGTTTTTTTATGGAAAAAATAAGAGTTCGATTTGCTCCGAGTCCTACAGGATATTTACATATAGGGGGAGCAAGGACAGCATTATTTAATTATTTTTTTGCAAAAAGATATAACGGGAAATTCATTCTCAGAATAGAGGATACAGATAGAGAAAGATTAAAAGAGGATTCGGTGTCTCAAATAGTTTCAAGCATGAAGTGGCTCGGTATTAATTGGGATGAAGGTCCCGAGAAGGGAGGAGAATACGGGCCTTATTTTCAATCGGAAAGGCTGGATATTTACAGGAGAGAGGCAAAGAGGCTATTAGATGAAGGAAAAGCATATTACTGTTTTTGTACGGAAGAGGATATTGAAAAAGAGAGAGAAGAACAGAAAAGATTAAAGGTTTCCTACAGGTATTCGGGCAAATGTTCTTTATTATCTAAGGAAGAAGTTGAAGAAAATCTTAGGGCAGGAAAGCCCTATGTAATAAGAATAAAAATTCCGAGGGAAGGTACTACTGAAATAGAGGATTTGATAAGGGGCAGGGTTTCTTTTGACAATTCTCAGTTAGATGATTATATAATTCTTAAATCAAATAACATGCCCACATATAACTTTGCTTGTGTGGTAGATGATCATTTTATGGAAATAAGTCACGTAATAAGGGCTGAAGAACATCTTTCAAATACTCCGAAGCAGGTTTTAATATATAAGGCTTTAGGGTATGAAGTACCTAAATTTGCTCACTTATCCATGATATTGGCTCCGGACCGAAGTAAATTGAGCAAGAGGCATGGAGCTACTTCCGTGGAGGAATTTAGGGAAAAAGGTTATATAAAAGAGGCATTAGTTAATTATCTTACTCTTTTAGGCTGGTCTCCGGGAGAGGACAGGGAAATCTTCGGGATGGAAGATACCATAAAGAATTTTTCTTTGGAAAAGGTATCGAAAACAGCAGCAATATATGATATAAACAAACTGACATGGCTGAACGGAAATTATTTAAGAGAATTGGACTTGGATTATATAACAAAAGAAACAATCCCTTTTTTGATAGAAAAAGGATTTATAAAGGAATATGAAGCAGAAGAAAAATATGATTATATCAAAAGAGTTGTCGCTGCCGTGAGAGAAAAGGTAAAGCTTCTGACAGAACTGGCAGACGGAAGCGAATACTTTTTTAAAGATATATCCGAGTACGATCCTAAGGGAGTAGCAAAGAGATTTGAAAAAGACGGTACCGTAAGGCTGTTGGAGTCTGGAAGGAAAGCTTTAGAGGATGCCGAGGACTTTAAAGTGGAAACGGTAGAAAAAATTTATAGGGATTTAATTGATAAATTAGGAATTAAGGGAGGAGATATAATTCATCCTACCAGACTTGCGTTATCAGGAAAAACTGTGGGGCCGGGATTATTTGATATAATATCCATTCTCGGAAAAGAGGAATGCTTGAAAAGGATGGATAAAGCTATTGAGTTCATAAAAAAAATGTAAAAGGGTTCTATCTATGAATTTTAAAGAATTGATAAATTTTTGGTTGATATATATGCTAAATAGGTGTATAATAAAAAATGTCACTGAAATTCCGAGATGGTGTAACTGGTAGCACCTATGACTCTGGATCATATTGCCTAGGTTCGAATCCTAGTCTCGGAGCCATGGCCTCATGGTCAAGCGGTTAAGACGTCGCCCTCTCACGGCGAAAACAGGAGTTCGATTCTCCTTGAGGCTATTAAATTAATTATATTAAGAAAAAATATTGAAACCAATAAACTGTACTGATGACTATGCAGTTTCCGGAAGGGACTGATATAAAGTCACAAAGGGATATGAAGATTTTAGAGACAGAAAAAATGAAAAATATGCTGAATGAGTCGAAATAAATGTTTCGGCTCATTTTTTTAAGCATAATATTAAAAAATAAAAGGGGGACAAGAGATTGAATGTGGAAATGATTTTAGAATATAGTATACCATACATAACTACTTTTCTGGAATGTATAGGAGTATTTATAATAACTTTAGCTTCTTTAAAAACCTTTGTTAATTTTATTAAATCCAAGTTTAATTTTACTGATGATAGTCTGAAATTGGAATTTGGAAAAGCGTTATCATTAAGTTTGGAATTTAAATTGGCGGCAGAAATACTTAAAACGGTAATAGTGCGTACTCTTGATGAATTTATTATTCTTGCGGCAGTAGTTGTTCTTAGAGCAATAATTGTATTCGTAATTCACTGGGAAATGACTGTCTCATTGAAAAATGGCAGTAAAATGGTTCAAAAATCTAATAATTGATTCAAAAATTGTATTTAAAATAAAATATTATGAAAAATAGAGAAATAAAGATATAAAATTAGAAAAACATAAATAATTTACACTAATAGCCATTATATCCCACAAATAATTTATAACATATAAATATGGATATTGCGTATAATATGTGTGTGTGATATAAAATAAGTGTAGGTCAAAGAAAGTCAAAGTTAAAGTCAGCATAAGTCAAATAATATAATATTATACGGAGGTGTTTATTATGTTTGGACTTACACCATATGACAAATGGCAAAGAGGAATTGAAAGGAAAAGGAGTGACTGGGATATAGAAAGAATGTTTGATAATATGTTAGAATCATTTTATAATAATACGCCTTTCCCAAATTTGTTGAATTCAAAGGAAATGAATATGAAGGTAGATATAAAAGAAAATGATAAGGAATATACCTTGGAAGCAGAAATGCCCGGAGCTAAAAAAGGCGAAATAAATTTGGATTTAAAGGACGATATCTTGACTATTTCATGGGAAAGAAAAAATGAAGTTAATGAAGAAAAAGAAAACTACATTAGAAAAGAAAGAAGCTATGGTTCAACTTCAAGAAGTTTTTATGTAGATGACGTAGATATAGAAAAATCAACTGCTAAATTTGAAGACGGTGTTCTTGTTGTAAATTTGCCAAAGAAAGAACCAAGTTCACCAAAGAATAGTACAATAAAAATTCAATAACATGTTATAAAAAAATGAAGTGCAAGTTCCCTTCAGGTGTAAGAGAACTTGCACTTCATTTTTATAACAATATTGTTAAGTATTTTTCATATCTTTTCATAATATTCTTTCATCTGATATAATATATTATGAATTAGAGTATATTAGGGAGGATGAGGAAATGAAGGAAATATTAACAGGAAATGAAGCAATTGCACGGGGTGCATATGAAGCCGGTTGTCATATAGCCTGTGCTTATCCGGGGACTCCTAGCACGGAAATACTTGAAAACGTTTCTAAATATAAAGAAATATATTCGGAATGGTCTACAAATGAGAAAGTAGCATTGGAAGTTGCCAGTGGGGCTTCTATAGCCGGTTCAAGGTCTCTTGTGGCAATGAAACATGTAGGACTTAACGTAGCTTCAGATCCGATGTTTACCATGGCCTATGAAGGAGTCAACGGAGGATTAGTAATTGTTACAGCAGATGAACCGGGGATGCATAGTTCACAGAACGAACAGGATAACAGATTATATGCTCCTCATGCTAAAGTAGCTCTTATTGAACCGTCGGACAGCCAAGAATGTAAAGATTTTATTAAATATGCTTTTGAAATAAGTGAAACTTTTGATACTCCTGTATTGTTTAGGGTTACGACCAGGGTTTGTCACAGCAAAGGTTTGGTAGAGCTGGGGGAGAGAAAAGAAATAGGAATTAGAGAGTATACAAAGAACCCTAAAAAATATATTATGGTTCCCGCCAATTCAAAAATGAAGCATGTGGAAATTGAAGAAGAAAGACTGCCAAAACTTAAAAAATATTCAAATAGCACTCCTCTTAATAGAATCGAGTGGGGAAGTAAAAAAATAGGAATTATAACAAGCGGAATTTCCTACCTTCATGCAAAAGAGGTCTTTGGAGAAAATGCATCTTATTTAAAAATTGGGTTCAGTTATCCTCTTCCTGATGAATTAATAATTAAATTTTCAAAAGTTGTGGACAAAGTATATATTATAGAAGAAAATGAACCTTATATTGAAAACTTCGTGAAATTTCTTGGAATTCCATGTATAGGAAAGGAATTCGTACCTATATGCGGAGAACTGAATCCTCAAATTTTAAGGAATGCACTTATTGAAAACCAAAAAGTAGAAGAATATAAACTGAATGTGGAAGCACCTTCCAGACCGCCGGCTCTTTGTGCTGGATGTCCTCACAGAGGGATATTTTATGCCGTAGGGAAGCTTAAGAATGTAATAGCTACCAGTGATATAGGATGTTATACTCTTGGAATGTCGGCGCCTTTAAATGTAGGAGATTCGGTTATATGTATGGGGGCCGGAATATCAGCCGGAATGGGTTTTGAAAAAGCGTTAAGACTTGCGGGAAAGGATAATAAGGTATTTGGATTTGTCGGAGATTCTACTTTTTTTCATTCAGGAATGACAGGACTTGTAAATGCGGTTTATAATAAGAGCAAAATGGTCATAGTTATTTTAGACAACAGGATTACGGCGATGACGGGACATCAAGAAAATCCAGGTACCGGAAAAACTTTAATGGGAGAGGAAACTCAAATAGTTGACGTTGAAAAGATAATAAAAGCCGTGGGAGTAAAAGAAGAAAATATAAGAGTTGTAGATCCCTATAACCTGAAAGAAACGAGTGAGGCTGTAAAGGATGCTTATGAAGCGGATGAACTGTTTGTAATAATTACAAAGCAGCCTTGTGCTTTAATTAAAAAAGTTCAAAAAGAAAGAAAAGGAATGTACTGTGAGATAAATCAAGAGAAATGTAGAAAATGTAAAACTTGCTTGAAAATAGGATGCCCTGCCATATCGGTTAAAAACAATGTAGTTATGATTGATGATGTTCAATGTAATGGATGTACTATTTGTATGCAGGTTTGTCCGTTTACTGCAATAGAAAGGATGGGTGAGTAGTTATGACTAAAAACTTACTTTTGGTAGGAGTAGGAGGACAAGGAACTATTCTTGTATCAAAGATACTTTCTCAAGGGCTTGTGGAAGAGGGATATGATGTGAAAATGTCCGAAATTCATGGAATGGCCCAAAGAGGGGGAAGTGTAACTACTCAAATAAGATTTGGAGATAAAGTATATTCTCCTAATATATGCGAAGGAGAAGCAGACGTATTGGTTGCTTTTGAGAAAGTAGAAGCAGTTCGATATATCAGACAACTTAGAAAAGGCGGAATTTTAATAGTTAACGATGTGGAGATTTACCCTCTCCCTGTTTTGACCGGAAAAGAAAAATATCCTGAAGGAGTTATTGAAGAGCTTAAGAAAAATATAGAAAACATTAATGTGGTTAACGGCAGAAAAATAGCAGAAGATGTGGGAGAAGTAAAGACTCAGAATATAGTATTGCTGGGATGTATCATTAAGGCTTTAAAACTTGAAGATATTAACTGGTCGGATTTAATCAGAAGGAATGTTCCTGAAAGGTTTCAAGAAGTTAACATAAAGGCTTTTAATGAAGGATTAAAATTATTATAATATTAAGATAAAAAGCGCTATCAAAAGTTGTAATCTTTGATAGCGCTTTTTATCTTAATGTTAATTTTCTGCTAAATGGGTTTCAAAAAGGGTTTTTCATTGTAAAAAAAGACGAAAATTAACGATTTAGCAAAAGAAATTTGAGATATATGGGAAATATATATTGACAAATTGAATTTAATTGGCTATAAGCAATAAACTATCCAATTTGCATTTTGTTTTTGAGTGATATATAATAGAAAATAATGAGGTGAGAATATATGGAAGAAGAGATTAAGAAAATAATAGAAATTGATAAAAACACTTTTGAATTAAAAAAGAAAACTGAAGATATAATCAATGAAAATGATAAAAATTTGGGGAAAATATTATTGAATTTAGAGAAGGACAGTATGGAGGAAGGAAAAGCAGAAGGAGATTGTGTATATAATAAACTGTTGGATGAAGGAAATAACAAGGCAAAGGAATTAGAAGCCAAAGGGAAGGAAATAGAAAATAATATTAAAAATATTTATAAAACATATAAAGAGGAAATTTTAAAAGGGATTTTTGATTCAATAGTTCAGAATTGTTAAGGGGCTGAGAACGTGGGAAATCCAAAACGATTTGCTGCAGTAAATACTAAAATAAGGTCCTTGGAAAGAAAATTTATGACAGAAGAGGATTTTATTAATATTATGAATAAAAAAAATACGGAAGAAATCTTTTTATATTTAAGAGATAATACTGAATACAGAGATGTTCTTGAAAATTTGGATGGCAGTAAAATCCATAGGCCGGATTTGGAAAGAGAAATTAAAGTTCATATATTTGTTCAATTCAGGAAGATAGTAAAATATTTTGATGAGAGTTACAAGAAATTGTTTCAGATTTTATTGATGAAGTATGAAATTGAAGATTTAAAATTCTATTTGAGGAAGCTTTTGCGAAACGAAAAATTAACCTTTCGGGTAAATGAATATGGGGATCTTGATTATGAAAAACTTTCCAATGCAAAAGATATAAATAAATTTGTGGAAGAACTAAGAGATACGGAATATTACAAGGCATTGAAACCATATTTAGGTGAAAAAAATAAAAAGCTTCTTTTTTATATGGTAATAAGTTTAGATAAATTATATTTTTCGAAGATAAAGGAACAAGGGCTGAAACTGAGCAAAGAAGACAGTAAAAATCTGTTTGAAACGATAGGCAGAAATATTGATCTTTTAAATATTGAGTGGATTTACAGAGGGCTGAAATATTATGATTTATTTCCTGAAGAGTTGATAAACTACACTTTGCCGGAAGGATATAGGTTAAAATACAATGATATAAAAAAACTTTGCTATGCAGATGACCTTAAAGAATTTCAGCAGATAATATTAAATACGGAGTATTCATTCTTATTTGATACAAAAAAAGATGTGGATTTATTTATGGAGAGAAGGATAGAAAGATATCTTTATTTTAAGTTTATTTCTTTGATTAAAGCATCAAGAATGGATATTACAGTTTCTTTGGCTTATTTTTATCTTCTTGAATATGAAGTTAAGGATATTTTTTCAATCGTTGAAGGAATAGAATATAATTTAAGTTTTGATGAAATGAAGGAGTACCTTATTAGAAGGATTAAAGGAAGTGGTAAATAATGGCAGTTGAAAAAATGGCTATGATGGATATGGTTATTCCTATAGGCATAACCCATGAAGTATTAAAGAAAATTATACTTCTTGGCAAGGTAAATTTAACCAATGCTATCGATCAAATAGAAGATAGTGAGTTTGTTCTTAATGTAGAAGGGAAAAATATGGATAAGATAGTAAACTTGAGTTTTATTTCTCCTTATCCTACCGATAATAGATTGGGAAAATATTCGGATAAAATAAATGCGATAAAGACTGCTTTTCATCTTGATTTTTCATTAGATAAAAATTGTCTTAAAACTTCATATAGCTTTGATGAAACTGCGGATATTATTGACATTGCATATGAAGAAATAATTAAATTAACCCAAAAAAAGGATGATTTGGAAAAAGAACTAAAAAAAATTGATAATCTTATTGGAAAGTTTTCTTATATTCATGATATGGATATTTCCATCGATGATTTAAGAAATTTGAATTATTTCCAATATCAGTTTGGGGTTTTATCTAAAGAAAACAGAATAAAACTGAAAAAAAATTATGAAAATATTTCAGCTTTGGCATTTCACTTGGGAAGCGGAGACAAAGAAGAAATTTATCTTATGATCTATCCCAAAAGTGTAGAAGATGAAATAAAAAGAATTTTTAGATCTTTGAACTTTAGCGGTATTGATGTGCCAAAGGAATTTTCGGGAACCCCAAGAAAAGTAATTCAGGAATTGAAAAATAAAAAGAAGGTTTTGCTTGACAATATTAAAGAGATAGATGAGAAATTGCAAGAAATAGAGGAGAAAAATATTGATAGCTTAAAATGTGCTTTTTCGAGATTTCAAATGGAGAAAAAAATCGAGGAAGCAGAAAAATACTTGGCATCTTCAAAAAAATTTGCATACCTTTCAGCTTGGGTTTCGGTTAAAGACAAACAGCAGATTAGAGATGAATTTAAGGAGTTTGAAAATTTATTGATTGAGTTTAAGGATGAAAAAGAAGTACAGACTGTTAAACCTCCTACAAAATTGAAGAACAACAGGCTTTTTTCTCCTTTTGAATCATTGGTAAAAATGTATGGGACACCTTCGTATAATGAACTGGATCCAACACCATTTTTGAGTGTTACTTATATGTTTTTGTTTGGAGCCATGTTTGGAGATTTAGGTCAAGGATTTATATTTTTACTGGCTGGCATTTTTCTTTCTAAAAAAAAGAAAAACAGTGTTTTTGGTCCTCTTATTATGAGAATAGGAGCAAGTTCTATGATATTTGGTACTTTATACGGAGGTTTCTTTGGATTTGAGAATGTCATACCTGCCCTTTTGCTGAGGCCCTTTGATAATATAAATTTGGTGCTGGAAGCTGCAGTATTTATAGGAATTTTTCTCATATTTATGAGCTATGGGTATAGCATTATAAATGCTGTTAAAGTTAATGATATAGAAAATGGAGTATTTGGGAAAAATGGAATAGCGGGTTTGATATTTTATATATCTCTGCTTCTTCTTATAGGAGGAAAATTTTTAAACAGAGTCCTTATTCCTACCGGTTTCGCTGTTGTTCTTTTACTGTTGACGATGGCTGCGATGGTGGTTAAGCAGCCTTTAGGGAACTTAATAAAAAAGAAGCCTTTATATAATGAAAGCGTATCAGATTATTATATTGAAAGTGGTTTTTCTATAATAGAAACTCTCTTAAGTATGTTAAGCGGTACTTTATCTTTTATAAGAGTTGGTGCCTTTGCCCTTACCCATGTAGGATTGTTTATAGCTTTTCAAACTATAGGAAGACTTATTGGCTCGGGAATAGGAGATGTTGTTGTCTTAATAATAGGAAATGTAGTAATTATATGCCTTGAAGGGCTTATAGTTTTTATTCAGGGATTAAGACTTGAGTATTATGAGTTATTCAGCAGATATTATAAAGGGGAAGGTGTTGAATTTTCCCCAATAAAGATTAATTAATGGAGGGAATTTAAATGACATTTATTCTTATAGCTACAACTATAATGGTTTTGATGACAATAGGAGCAGGAATTTTCTTAATGTATAAAAAAGCAGAAGTCAGTCAAAAGAAGCTTAAAAAGATTTTGCGATACAATCTTTTTGTATTTTTACCTATCCTTATCTTTTCAATCATACTGATAGTGCCTAACATAACTAACGCACAAAATACAGCCGCCTCTTCTCCCTCGGGATTGGGATTTATAGGTGCCGCATTATCAACGGGAATGGCTACTATTGGAGCAGGGTATGCAGTAGGAGTTGTAGGAGCATCTGCTTTGGGAGCTGTTTCCGAGGACCCGGGAATACTGGGAAAAACTTTGATATTTGTTGGGTTGGCCGAGGGTATCGCTATATATGGGCTGATAGTTTCCATATTGATATTGGGGAGCTTATAGTATGAAATCTTTTTTGATAAGTGACAACAGGGATAGCCTTATAGGAATTAGAATTGCTGGTATAGAAGGAGTGGTGCCTCAGAATAAAGAAGAGGCAGTTAAAATTCTTAATGAAAAATTAAAAGATAAGGATATAGGAATAATACTTTTATCTGAAAAGATTTTTAAATCGGTGGAAAGAACAGTTACGGAAATCAAGTTAAGGCAGTCTGTTCCTCTTATCGTTGTTATTCCTGACAGAAATGGACTTTCGAATAAGGATTTTATTACTAAGTATATAAAAGAGTCGGTAGGCGTGAAACTTTAAGGCGGTGATAAGGTGATTACAGTAGAGGAAAAATTAGATATTTTTTACAAATTGATTCTTGGCGAGGAAAGAGATAGAAGTGAAGAAATTCTTGAAAAAATTCAGATGAAAAACGAAGAGTTGATTCGTGAAAAAAAAGAAGAGGCTTTAAAGAAAAAAGAAGAAATTGTCAGCAAAAAAAGAAAAATGGGAGAATTGAAAAAGAATGAGATTATATCCAAAACTTTTTCTCAGGAGAAAAACAAAATATTAAAAGTTAAAAAGGAACTTTTGGAAGATCTGATGATTGAAATTGAAGATAAGGCCGAGAAATTTGCAGCAAGCCCAGAATATAAGAATTACCTTTTAGATGAATTAAAAAAAATTGCTGGTTCAGCGAAAGACCGGGAGATTTATATATATGTCAGCAAAAGAGATAAAGATATTTATGGTGACATCATTATGGATATTTTCCGTAAGAATAACAAAGAGGTTCTGATATCCCCATGGACTGAAAATAAAATAGGCGGATTTTTGCTGTTTAATAAAGAAAGAACATATTTGTTGGATTTTACCTTAAAAACTAAGATAGAGGGAAAAAAATATGAAATAGGAGAATTACTCTATGAAAAGTTTAAAGAAGCTGGTGATCTAATTGAGTAACTTGATGGGAAATATCATAATGATTAACGGTCCTGTCATTAAGGGAGAGAATATGACAGGGTTTAAAATAATGGAAATGGTACTGGTTGGTGAAAAAAAACTTTTAGGAGAGGTAATCTCTATAGAAGGAGATATAGGAACTATACAAGTTTATGAAGAAACAGAGGGACTGAAAAAGGGAGAAAAAATTGTATCTACAGGAAGGCCTCTTTCTTTGAAGTTAGGTCCCGGAATGATTGGAAATATATTTGATGGTATTGAAAGACCTCTTAAGCAAATTAATGATAATTTTGGAAGTTTTATTCCTGAAGGAATTGGACTTATAAATTTGGATGAAAATAAAATCTGGGATGTAGAGATTCTTGTTAATGCAGGGGATGAAATAGAAGAAGGGCAGATATTCGGGACAGTGGAGGAAACTTCCTTAATAGTTAATAAATTAATGATTCCCGTAGGTATAAAAGGAAAAATAGTTGAAGCGAAAAATAGCGGAAAATATAAATTAGAAGATGTATTGCTTAAGGTAGAAGATAAAAATGGAAGAGTTCATGAAATAAAAATGTATCAAGAATGGCCTGTAAGAATTCCGAGACCTATTAAAGAGAGAATTCCTATAAATAAACTGCTTGTTACGGGACAAAGAGTATTGGATGTATTTTTTCCCATAGCAAAAGGCGGAACAGCAGCTTTGCCGGGAGGATTCGGTACGGGGAAAACTATGACTCAACATCAGTTGGCAAAATGGTCTGATGCAGATATTATTGTATACGTAGGCTGTGGAGAAAGAGGAAATGAGATGACGGAGGTTTTAGAGGATTTTCCGAAGCTTATTGATCCTAAGACGGAAAAGCCTATAATGATGAGAACAATCCTTATAGCCAATACTTCCAATATGCCTGTTGCGGCAAGAGAAGCAAGTATATATACGGGAATTACTATAGCCGAGTACTATAGGGATATGGGTTATCATGTAGCTGTGATGGCGGATTCTACTTCAAGATGGGCGGAAGCTTTGAGAGAAATATCTGGAAGGCTGGAAGAGATGCCTGCTGAAGAAGGATTTCCTGCTTATCTTCCGTCAAGGCTGGCTCAATTTTATGAAAGAGCGGGATACGTGAATACACTAAATGATAAAGAAGGTTCTGTAACTATAATAGGAGCGGTTTCTCCTGCCGGAGGAGATTTTTCCGAACCTGTTACTGAGAATACTAAGAGGTTTGTAAACGTGTTTTTAGCATTGGATAAAGAGCTTGCTTATTCAAGACATTATCCTGCAATTAATTGGCTCACAAGCTATAGCGGATATTTAGATATGTTAAGGGATTATTATGAAGAAAATTTAGGCGAGGACTTACTTGCCCTCAGAGCAAAGATGATGAAAATACTGTTTGAGGAGAATAAACTTCAAGAGATTGTTTTGCTTGTAGGAGAAGATGTTCTTCCTGATGATCAAAGGCTTTTATTGGAGATTGCAAAAGTTATTAGGATAGGTTTCTTGCAGCAAAATGCTTTTCATAAAGAAGATACATTTGTTCCGTTAAAAAAACAGTTAGAAATGTTAAAAACAATAGATTATCTATATGAAAAAAGTTTTAAAGCCGTAAAAATGGGAATTCCCATTTCTCAGGTAAAAAATGATGAAATATTTGAAGATGTAATAAAGATGAAATACACTATTCCGAATAATGATTTGAGCGGAATAGAAGACATTAAGAAAAAAATAGATAATTATTACTTAAAGCTTTGCAATAAATATACGGAGTAGGAAGGTAGATATTTATGAGAAAAGAGTATTTACTCCTTGATAGAATAGAAGGACCCCTTATAGAACTTTCCGATGTAGACGAAGTAGGATATGGAGAAGTTGTAGAGGTGAAGACTTCTGGAAATGAGAAAAAGTTGGGAAAAGTAGTAAAAATTGAAGGAAATAAAGTAATAGTACAGGTTTTTGGTGATACTTCCGGTATCTCTATTGAAAATTCAACAGTAAATTTTAAAGGAGAACCTTTAGAGCTTCCTCTTTCGAGGGATATATTGGGTAGAACTTTTAATGGGTTGGGAAGGCCTATTGATGGGGGCGGAAATATATATTCTAAGAAAAAATATAATGTAAATGGGAGGCCTATAAATCCTGTAGCAAGAAGATATCCGAGAAATTATATACAAACAGGGATATCTTCAATTGATGGACTTATGACTTTAATAAGAGGTCAGAAACTACCTGTTTTTTCAGGGAATGGCCTTCCTCATAATGAATTGGCCGCTCAAATAGTAAGGCAGGCCAAATTACAATCGGAAGATGGTAAAGAAGAGGAATTTGCCATAATATTTGCAGCAATAGGAGTTAAGCATGATGAAGCTAATTTTTTCAGAGAAAGTTTTAGCAAATCCCAGGTTCTTGAAAGAGTTGTTATGTATATAAATTATGCGGATGATCCTATTATGGAAAGGATTATTGTTCCCCGTTGTGCTTTAACTGCAGCGGAATATTTGGCTTTTGAAGAAGAAATAAATGTCCTTGTAATTATGACGGATATGACAAGTTATGGCGAGGCCCTGAGGGAGATTTCATCATTGAGGGAAGAGGTCCCCAGCAGAAGAGGATACCCGGGTTATTTGTATTCTGATTTGGCAAGTTTATATGAAAGGGCAGGAATGCTTAAAGGCAGTAAAGGTTCTATAACATTGATTCCGATTCTTACTATGCCTAATGATGATATTACTCATCCTATTCCGGATTTGACAGGCTATATAACAGAGGGGCAGATAGTTCTTTCAAGAGAATTATATCAGAAAGACATATATCCTCCCATTAATGTGTTGCCGTCTTTGTCAAGGCTTATGAAGGATGGGATCGGGAAGGGCTATACAAGAGAAGATCATCCTGATTTAGCTAATCAGTTGTTTTCATCTTATTCAAAAGTTCAGGAAGTGAGATCTTTGTCACAAATTATAGGAGAAGACGATCTGACTGAAAGAGATAGGAAATATCTTCAGTTTGGTAAGGAATTTGAAGAGAAATTTGTTAAGCAAGGATTTAACGAAAATAGAGATATTAGTGAGACCTTCGATATATCCTGGGGCTTGTTATCAATTTTGCCTGTAGAAGAGCTGGATAGAATAGATCCCAGTCTTATAGATAAATATTTGAAAATAAGGTGAGAATATGGCTGTTTATAAAATGACTCCCACAAAAGCTAATTTAATAAAATCAAAGTCTGCTCTTCAGTTTTCAAAAAAAGGGTATGAACTTTTAGATAAAAAAAGGACTGTCCTTATTAAAGAGATGATGTCTTTAATAGAAAAAGGAGTAAGAGTCCAGGAAGAAATACAAAAGAATTTTGAGGAGGCATACAGAGCACTTCAGTATGCAAATATTACTATGGGAGTTAATGAGGTTGAAGAATTAAGTATGTCCCTAAAGAAGGAAGAGGGGTTTGACATACTTTTAAAAAGCGTTATGGGAGTAGAAATACCATATATAAAATATGAAAAAGAACCTATTTCTCCTGAATACGGTTTGTTGAAAACCAACCCTGCTTTTGATGAAGCTGTGTTAAAGTTTATAAGTATCAGATATTTGATATATGATTTTGCACAAATAGAAAATTCTATTTATAAATTGGCTATGGAAATAAAGAAGACGCAGAAGAGAACAAATGCATTGGAAAAAATTCAGATGCCAAGATATGAAAGGGAGATAAAATATATACAGGAAGTACTGGAGGAGAAAGAAAGAGAGGACTTTTTTAGACTTAAAAAGGTGAAAAAAAAGAAGAAATAAATATACGCATCCGTATGGGATGCGTTATTGTTTTTTTTGAATTTGTCATTGAAATATTATCTCATACTGCATGTACAATTTACCGAAATTTTGTTAACATAATAGTATAAGATAAAAAGTATGCAGGAGAAGGAGAAAATAAAATGGATGTAAAACCTTTTGTTACTTTTAGAGAGAATGTTTTAAAAAATGTTTCCCAAGCAATAGTGGGGAAAAGAGAAATTGTAGATCTTCTTATAATTTCTTTTATAGCAGGAGGTCACATATTATTGGAAGATGTTTCCGGTCTTGGAAAGACAACGATTGCTAAAACTTTTGCTAAAACAATAGGAGTCCCATTTAAAAAAATACAGTTTACTCCGGATTTGCTTCCGGCTGATCTTGTAGGTATAAATTATTATAATGAAAAAACCGGGAAATTTGATTTTAAAAAAGGTCCATTTTTTTCAAATATAATTCTTGCCGATGAGGTAAACAGAGCAACCCCCAGAACTCAATCAAGTCTTCTTGAAGCCATGGAAGAGAAGCAAATAACCGTAGACGGAGAGACTAAGACTCTTAACCCCACTTTTATGGTTTTAGCTACTCAGAATCCTGTAGAAAGTTATGGAATATTTCCTCTTACTGAATCTCAAATGGATAGATTTCTCATGAGGATAAACATAGGCTACCCTACGAAAGATGAAGAAAGAGAAATAATACTTAGAAATGAAACAAATATTATAGAGAATGTACATTGTATAATAAAGGAAGAGGAAATAAAATATTTGTCTGAGAATTATGGAAAAGTTTACGGAAGCGAAGATATCATGAATTATATAATAGATATAATAGAAAATACAAGAAAAAATGATAAGATAGAATTGGGTGTAAGTCCGAGGGGAAGTATTGCATTATTTAAGGCAAGCCAGGTTTATGCGGCAATCAACGGAAGAGACCATATAATACCTGAAGATATAAAAAAGGTTGCTGTTCATGTTCTCAACCACAGGATAGTATTAAAAAAGAAAGGCAAGATGGAAGGAGCAGTAAAAGTAATAAAGGAGTTAATTGATAAAACAAAGGAGCCAACGGAGAAGAACTAAATAAGAAAAATAAGTAAAAAAAAACTTCGATATTGAAAACGAATTTATCCTTGATATCGAAGCTCCCTTATTTTATTCGTATTTTCTTAATAAGTCAGTTTTTATATTCCATAAAATATCTGACAAGTCCACAAAATATTCATGTGGGTTTTCAAAACGAAGAACTTCATCCCACAGAGTACTTATTTGTTCTTTGCAATATTTTTGTATATCTTTAATATTTGGGCTTTCATAAACACAATTACCTTTATCAAATATCTTTATTAATAATTTTCTGGCAGTGAAATTGGTTAAGGTCTTCTTCTTCCAGGTATATAGAGGATGGAATATTTGATAAGGCTTTGATTCATCTATTATTTCGTCATGAAGGGAAATAACATCGGCAGTCGCCTTTCCGCTTGTTTTATCATATAACCTATATACTTGTTTAAATCCTGGGATAGTAATTTTATCTACATTTTCACTTATTTTTATTTTAGGTATAATTTTTCCTTCCGATTCTATTGCCACTAATTTGTAAACTCCCCCGAATACGGGTTCTGATCTGGCAGTTATAAGTCTTTCACCAACGCCGAGAGAGTTAATTGCTGCTCCTTGGTTTATTAGATCCTCAATTACATACTCATCTAAACTGCTTGATACAACTATAGGACAATCTTCAAATCCGGCCTTGTCTAACATTTTTCTTGATTCTTTTGAAAGATATGCAATATCACCGCTGTCTATTCTTACTCCCTTAGGTCTGAAGCCTCTGGGAATTACTTCTTCCTGAAATGTTTTAATAGCATTGGGAATTCCCGATTTAAGTACATTATAAGTATCTACTAATAAAACGCAATCATCAGGATATAATCTTGCATATGCTCTGAAAGAATCCAATTCTGAAGGAAATATCTGAACCCAGCTATGAGCCATTGTGCCTAAAGCGGGAACTTCAAAATCTCTGTCGGTTATAGTGCAGGCGGTTCCAACGCAGCCTCCGATGTAAGCGGCTCTTGCCCCCAATATAGCTCCTTCATATCCTTGAGCTCTTCTGGAACCGAATTCCATAATAGGTCTTCCTTGAGCAGCTCTGACGATTCTATTTGATTTTGTGGCTATTAAACTTTGATGATTAATAGTAAGGAGTATCATAGTTTCTAATATTTGAGCTTGAATTACCGGACCTCTAACCGTAACTATAGGTTCTTTTGGAAAAATAGGAGTTCCCTCGGGTATGGCCCATACATCACATTCAAATTTGAAATTTTTTAAATAATTAAGGAATTTTTCGCTGAAAATATTTTTATTTCTGAAATATTCTATATCATCATCATAAAACTTTAAATTTTTCATGTATTGAATTAGCTGTTCTACTCCTGCCATAATGGCGAATCCGCCATTATCAGGTATTTCTCTGAAAAACATATCAAAATAAGCAATAGTATTTTCCATTCCATATTCCATATAACCATTTGCCATAGTGAATTCATAGAAATCAGTAAGCATGGTTAAATTATTTTTATCTTTCCAATCTATATTGGCCATTTTAAAGTCTCCTTTATTGCATATTATTGCCATCATTCTATTCCATTATAGACTTTATAATGTGAAAATTCAATACTTTAATATTATTATATATTTTAACGGGTCTATTAATTTGCATATATACTTTAAATCATTACTATTTTATAAACGTATTTTTTGACCTATAAATCTTGAAAAACCATTTAATTTTTGTTAACATAAAATCATAGTACCTATAATATTTATTGAAAAGAGGCTTTGATATGAAGATACAAGAGTCAGCCGAAAATTATTTAGAGACTATTCTGATATTACAGCAAAGAAACGGCCAAGTTCGCTCAATAGATATTGTCAATGAGATGAATTTTAAAAAATCCAGTATCAGCGTTGCTATGAAACATTTTAGGGAAAACGGTTATATTTGTATGGATGAAGATGGATATATTACCCTTACGGAAAGTGGATTGGCAATTGCCGAACATATCTATGAGCGTCATCGGACACTTACGAAGTACTTTATGGCTCTTGGTGTCAGTGAAAAAAATGCAAAAAAAGATGCCTGTAAGATCGAACATGATATCAGCGAAGAAAGCTTTAATAAAATTCGAGAACATTTGTCAAAATTACAACAATAATATCAGAGATGGAGTTATAATATGGGTTAGTTTATGATAAGAAAAGGGATGGATATAAAAATCCATCTCTCTTTTTTTTAAAACATTTATTTGCAATGACTTTTATCTGTAATGGGACAACTACTGCATCCGCAGTTACAGCCGCCGTTTTTAGTTGTTTTAAAAGATTTATAGCCAGCAAATATCATTGCTCCGATGACAATAGCTCCGATAATCCATGTTGCCATAAGATCACCTCCCTTTTTATGCTGCTACTTTCTTATTTAAAGTATCATGGCTTGCTTTATCAGGGTCGTACCTTCTGAACAGCATGTATAGGATGAAAATTATTATAAGCACAGATAAAATTGCCCCTATACCGAAAGGTCGACCAAGAATCCAAACACTTCCGAGTTGATTTACGATAAAAGCTAATACATATCCTACAAGGAATTGATAGCCTATTGCAATCCATGTCCATTTTCCTCCGCCCATTTCACGCTTTGTAGCGCCGATTGCTGCAAAGCAAGGTGGACAAAAGAGGTTAAATACCATAAATGAAAGTCCGCTGACAACAGTAAACATTGATGCAACATTGGCAATAAATGAAGGGTCACTTTCACTTATGTCACTGCCTAAACCAAACAATACACCAAAGGTACCAACTGCATTTTCTTTGGCTACAAGGGCACTTACTGAAGCAACTGCACCTTGCCAAGTTCCAAAACCGAGAGGAGCAAAGATTGGTGCTATAACATTTCCAATGGAAGCAAGTATACTCTTGTCTGCATCTTCAACCAATTGAAAACTCCAGCTGAAATTGGAGAAGAACCAGATAATGCCGCATGCTACGAAAATAACAGTACCGGCTTTTTTAATAAATAATTTGCCGCGTTCCCACATATGAATGAGGACCCCCTTAAAACTTGGAAGATGATATTGAGGAAGTTCCATTACAAATGGTGCAGGATCACCTGCAAATATTCTTGTCTTTTTTAAGATGATACCTGAAATAATAATTATTGCAATTCCAAGAAAATACATGGAAGGACCTACCCAAGTAGAATGTGGGAAAAATGTTGCGGTCATCATAGCAATGATTGCTAATTTTGCACCGCAAGGCATAAAAGTTGTAAGTATAATAGTCATTTTGCGGTCCTTTTCGTTTTCAATGGTTCTTGTTGCCATGATACCCGGTACACCACATCCAGAGCTTATAAGGATTGGTATGAAAGATTTACCCGAAAGACCAAACTTACGGAAAATTCTATCCATGATGAAAGCTATACGTGCCATATAACCTGAATCTTCCAAAATAGACAGGAAGAAAAACAGAATAAACATTTGAGGCACAAATCCAAGCACAGCACCGACACCACCGATAATACCATCAACAATAAGTCCGATAAGCCATTTTGCAGCGCCTACAGCTTCAAGTCCTGACGTAGCCCAATTTGTTATCCAAGTGCCGAACAATACGTCGTTTGTCCAGTCCGTTACGATAGAACCGAGAGAAGAAACGGATACATAGTAGATGAGCCATATAATTGCAGCAAAAATCGGAAGTGCCAGCCAACGGTTTGTTACTATTTTATCAATTTTATCAGAAGTAGTCAATTTAGTTTTATTTTTCTTAGATACACATTTGTCAATGACCTTAGCAATATAGGCATACCTTTCATTTGTAATAATACTTTCAGCATCATCATCTAATTCATCTTCACAAGAAGCAACAATGCTCTCGATTTGGTTCCTGATGTCGGCCGAAAGGCTTACTTGTTCCATGATTTTTTCATCTCGTTCAAAGAACTTAATGGAAAACCAGCGTTTGGATTCATCATCTACTTTTCCTGATATTACTTTTTCAATTTGAGATAATGCATTTTCTATCTTCTCAGAAAACGGATGTAGCGGAGAATTTTTTTTATTTGCCTTTACAATTTCAATGGCTTTATCGATTACTTCTTTGGAACCAATACCCTTTAAAGCAGAAGTTTCGACTACCTCACAGCCAAGGGTCTTGCTCAGCTTGCCGGTATCGATAACATCGCCATTTTTGTGAACTATATCTATCATATTAAGGGCCATAACAACAGGAACACCAATTTCGGTAAGCTGCGTAGTTAAATAAAGATTTCTTTCAATGTTGGAAGCATCGACAATATCAATAATAACATCAGGTTTTTCGTTAACAAGATAATTTCGAGAAACAACTTCCTCCAAAGAATAAGGCGAAAGAGAGTATATACCAGGTAAATCCTGAATAATAATATCATGATTGCCTTTGAGCTTTCCCTCTTTTTTTTCAACAGTTACACCAGGCCAGTTACCTACATATTGAGAGCTACCCGTCAGGTCGTTAAACATGGTTGTCTTACCACTGTTAGGATTACCTGCAAGAGCAATTTTAATAGACATTTTGATTCCTCCTTAATTCATAATAAGTTAGTTAGAGCTAACTCTCGTACTTAATATTACTAAATATAATATAATTACTATAAATATTTTGATTAGCTTACCTCGATTTTTTCGGCTTCTGCCTTACGTAGGCTAAGTTCATAGTTTCTTACCTTAATTTCAATCGGATCGCCTAAAGGAGCTACCTTACGAACAAAGATTTTACATCCATTGGTAATACCCATATCCATAATTCTACGCCTAACAGCGCCCTCACCATGCAACTTTACTACACTTACAGTTTCACCGCATTTCACATCTCTTAATGTTTTCATTATTTATTCCTCCTTAAATCATAATTCTATTCGCCATACTTTTATCTAAGGCTACACGAGTGTCCTTAACTATTAAAATCACATTTCCGGACATCTCAGATACAACAGTGACATTTTCACCAACTACAAAACCAAGACTTCCTAAAAAACGTCTCGTTTTATCTTTTCCGGTGATTCTTTTAATACAATTTGGTTCTCCTATTCTTGCCATTGTAAGGGGCATAATACAATCCCTCCTTTTTAAGATTATGACTGTCTAACCACAATTCAATATATCTGAATAATCAAAGTTAGTCATAACTAACTTTGATGCTGATAAAATTTATTGTAACTAATTATACTGTCCCACAGCTATATTAAAACTTTTGCTTAATGTTTCTTCTATATTTGCCCAACTTCTGCGAGAAAAGAAAATCTTTGCATTGCTGTTTTTTAACTGCTTCTTAATTATTTTTGTAGTTTGATGGTTTATATAATCGGTCAATACCAAAATGACATCAGTGTTCTTAGGTATTTTTAAAGATTTTTGCTTATTATTTCTTCCCGAAATATGGGTAACAGTAGAGAATCCTCTCTTTTTTAGATTGTCTTCAATACCGCCTAAATAATCGCCTCCTATCACTAAAAGACTCATATACCATTTCCTCCTATTATAGTTTTATATTTTTAACTCAATCTTAATTACTTTTATGTGGTGGATCAATATTGTATTTACATTAGTATATGTATGCATTCAATAATACTAATGATAATCATTTTCATATCTAATATTATAGTATTATAAATTATCAACAAAGTCAAATGTTTTTTAGATAATATAGCGTTTGCCCATAAAAATTTTATTAGATTTTAACTTTTTTGTAACTACTTCGTATATATATAATGGTAGAATAAAAAAAGTGAAAGAAGTTTTTAATATTCTGCAGAGGTTATAAATAAATGGGTAATATATTTATAACAAGAAAAATAATCGAAAGGGGATTGTAAGTGTGAAAAAAAAGGTTATGTTTTTATTCTTAGTTGTAATTATGGGCATATTTTCTTTTAGTTATTCTTATGCTGATGAAATTCAACAATCAGGAATAAATAAAATTGTTCTTTCAGAAGGTGAAAGAATAATTCAGTTGAAAAAAGAAGATGTAAACGGAGACGGGGTGAAAGATTCCGTTTATATGATAGGCAAGAATTTATTTGCAGATAGTATATATAGTTCTATACAGGTAAAGGTACTTGACGGGAAGACTAATGATATATTTGATATAGATTTTGGGGATTTTGCAGGATATGGAGGGAAGATGGAAGTAGTAGATTTCACAGGAGATAAAATTCCCGAAATAATGATTTCCGCAGATACAGGAGGAAGCGGAGGCATAGTAGATACAAGAATAGCTTCATTTAAAGATAACAAGACCAATATAATATATGGTGAAGAAGAAAATAAAGGATTTAATTTCACTGGAAAGTTTATTGACGGATTTAAAGTTGAGTTAAGAAGTGATTTTTTAAAAAATCCATTAACGTTAGATGTAAGCAGAAATTCTTCTTCATATATAGAAGGTGATATATATTCAAAAGACGGGAAATTTATCGGTAAAAATACAGAGCCCTGGTCTGATTCCTTTGGAAAGATTGATGCAATAGATTATGACGGAGACGGAACATATAATATTGAAGGAGTACAACGTATATCGGGAGCTTGGCATGCCGACGGGATATCTACGGTAACATCCGAATGGAATTATAAAGATGGAAAATGGAGCCCCATTTCAGCAGAATATACTGTACCTTTAAATTTAGAGTAAATAATGGATAAATAAAATTTTAGATACTTTGTATAAATAATTTATACAAAGTATCTTTTTTGTACTTAATTGTTGTATAATATCTTATGAATATAATTATCTGAAGGGAGAATATAATATGTACGAATTTATTCCAAGGGGGGTTTGCTCCAGAAGAATTTTTTTTAACATAGAAGACGGGAAGATTAAAGATTTAAATTTTGTCGGAGGCTGTAATGGAAACCTTCAAGGGATATCAAGATTAGTCGAAGGCATGACTCCTGAAGAAGTGATAAAAAAGTTTTCTGGAATTAAGTGTGGAGGGAAGAAAACGTCATGTCCGGATCAGCTATCGAGAGCATTAACCGAATATTTGAAAACAAGGGATGAAAAAGCGGCAAGTAATTAGTTGGATTATAAAAGGTTGGTATTTTAATAATACCAGCCTTTTATTTTAAAAAAATAAAAAATATCTTTACAAATGTTTTATTCGGGGTATAATAATATTGACAGGCCCCATATGGGGAGGGGTACCTAAAGGAGATGATATTTATGGATAAAATTAAAACTACCATTGGTGTTCATGGGATGACTTGTGCCGCGTGTGCTTCAAGAATCGAGAAGGCACTTTTAAAACAGGAAGGCGTGGATAGAGCCTCTGTAAACTTATTGGCCGAAAAGGCTGTTATAGAATATGACAAGGGCAAAACCGATATGGAAAATTTGATTAAGACTATAGAGAGAACAGGGTACGAGGCAGTTTTTGATAGAGCAACTTTTTTGATAGGAGGCATGACCTGCGCTGCATGTGCTGCAAGGGTAGAGAAAAGTTTAAAGAAGGTAAACGGGGTAGTAAATGCTAATGTAAACCTTGCTACAAATAAAGCATCGGTGGAGTATTCAAAGGATGATACAGATATTAAAAGTTTAATAAAAGCAGTTGAGAAAGCAGGATACAAGGCTGAATTAGAGGAAAAATCAAATCCGGACAAAGAAAAGGAAGCGAGAGAAAAAGAAATTAAATCTTTAAAAACATCTTTTATAATATCTGCAATATTCAGTATACCTTTATTTTCAGCAATGTTTTTCCATATGGCCGGTATTCATACTATACTTTCTAACGGATATTTTCAGCTGATATTGGCTACTGTGGTACAGTTCGGAGTAGGCTACAGATTTTATAAAGGGGCCTTTGTTTCTTTGAGAGGCGGAGGAGCCAATATGGATGTACTTGTAGCAATGGGAACATCAGCCGCTTATTTCTTCAGTCTGTACAATTTGATTATGGGGATGGAAATGTATTATTTTGAAGCATCTGCTATGATTATTACTTTAATATTGCTGGGAAAAACTTTTGAAGCTGTGGCCAAAGGAAAGACATCGGAAGCCATTAAAAAATTGATGGGTCTTCAACCTAAAACTGCTAAAATAATAGTAGACGGTTCAGAAAAAGATATACCTATAGAAGAAGTTCAGGTAGGGGACATAATAGTGGTTCGTCCCGGAGAAAGAATACCTGTAGATGGAGAGATAATAAAGGGGAATTCCTCCGTAGATGAGTCCATGATTACGGGAGAAAGCATCCCTGTAGATAAAAAAGAAGGGGATGAGGTAATAGGGGCCACTATTAATAAGTATGGTACTTTTAATTTTAAGGCAACAAAGGTTGGAAAAGATACGGCTTTGTCTCAAATTATAAAATTAGTAGAAGATGCCCAAGGTTCCAAGGCTCCTGTTCAGAGGCTGGCAGATAAAATATCGTCAATATTCGTTCCCACGGTTATATTAGTGGCTGTAGCTACATTTCTTCTTTGGTATTTTGTAAAGGGTGACTTTACTTCGGGACTTATTAATGCCGTATCCGTATTGGTTATTGCCTGCCCCTGTGCTTTAGGGCTGGCTACTCCTACAGCTATAATGGTAGGAACCGGTAAAGGAGCAGAAAACGGCATCTTGATCAAAAGCGGTGAACATTTGGAAAAAACTCATGAATTGGATACTCTGATATTTGATAAGACAGGAACCATTACAAAAGGTGAACCCGAAATCACGGATATAGTTGTCTTTGACGGCAATGAAGAAGAAGTATTAAGACTTGCCGCCATAGCGGAAAAAACTTCTGAGCACCCCCTTGCCAAAGCTATTGTGCAAAAGGCTGAGGAAAGAAACATGGATATTGAAATTTCCGAAAAATTTGCTGCTATTCCCGGGAGAGGGATTCATGCAACTATTGAAGGGAAAGAAGTATATATAGGTAACAGAAGGCTTATGGAAGAAACGGGAGTTGAAATGGATGATGTGAAAGACGAACTGTTTCGACTTGAAGGAGAAGGGAAAACCTCTATGATATTGGCTGTGAATGGGAAAATTTCAGGAATAATAGCTGTTGCCGACAGTGTTAAGGATAATTCAGAAGAAGCTATCAGAGAATTAAAAAATGCCGGATTAAATATATATATGATCACGGGAGATAATGAAAGAACGGCTAAGGCGATTGCCAATGAAGTAGGGATAGATAATGTTTTGGCTGATGTCCTTCCCGAGAATAAAGCCAAAGTAGTAGAAAAATTAAGAGGAGAAGGTAAATTTGTAGGAATGATAGGAGACGGCATAAATGATGCTCCCGCATTGGCAGCATCTGATGTAGGCTTTGCCATAGGTACAGGTACGGATGTGGCTATGGAGGCTGCCGATATTACCCTTATGAGAGGGGATTTAAGGGGGATAGTTACGGCTATCAGGTTAAGCCGTAGAACCATGAAAACTATAAAGCAAAATCTGTTTTGGGCGTTTGCCTATAATACGGTTGGAATACCTATTGCGGCTTTGGGATTTCTAAATCCCATGATAGCCGGAGCGGCAATGGCTTTTAGTTCAGTTTCGGTTGTAACAAATTCATTAAGGCTAAAAAAATTTAAATAAATTAAGGAGAGGATATTTATGAAAAAAACAGTATTTATAGAAGGAATGTCTTGTTCTCATTGTGCAAATGCAGTGAGAGAATCATTGGAAGCATTAGACGGAATTGATAAAGTAAAAGTTGACTTAAAAGGCAAAAAGGCTGTAGTCAAAGGAGAAAATTTGGATGATGGAGAGATAAAAAAAGCGGTTAGTGATGCTGGATATGAAGTGGTAAATATTACAGAATAGTTGGTGATGTAAATGATGAATGAAGAAAAACAGGCTGCCATGAATCTTTTGAAAACTGCAAGAGGGCAGATTGACGGAATTGTTAAAATGATTGAAGATGACAGATATTGTGTGGATATTTCCAAGCAGATTCTTTCCGCTATGGCGTTATTAAAGAAGGCAAATATAGATATATTGGATCAGCATATCAGGCACTGTGTCAGAACAGCGATTTTGGAAGGAGAGGAACAAGGGGATCAGAAAATAGACGAGATAATAAATATAATAGAGAAGTATATGAAATAAGAAAAA
>NZ_FMIF01000028.1:0-92835 GCF_900095615.1 Sporanaerobacter sp. PP17-6a
GAATAATCAATTCATTTTAATGGTATTGGATTTCGATTAAATCTTAATACAAAATTTATGTTCGGAGAATTTTTCGCCTTGACATTAAAAATAATATGTGTTACCATTTTTATTAAATTATATCCATTAAGATATGTCTATTAAATTATATCTTTATAAGTTAAACAACTCAGTAAAGTTATATTTTGCTGAATTTCCAAAAGGAAAACGGGGGAACCAACGTTGGGGTGCATTGTTTTGCTTTATTAAAACATAGGGTAGTTTCTATCCGAACCCGTCAGCTAACCTCGTAAGCGTATGAAACAAATTTAACCATTTCTGTTTTTTCAATTATGCGTGTTTTTTCTTTTGGGCTATAAAAAGCCCTTTTTGTTTTTCTATTTTAATATTCCAATATTATAGGGCTGTTTCAGCATTTTCTGAGTACTTAAAAATATATTTTAAGTATTTTTTTATTGAGTATTTAAAATAGAAAGGAGAAAAAAATGAAAAAATTTAAAACGGCAACAAATTTATTAACAGTTCTATTATCAATCGGTTTGCTGGTAATATTTTTAACAGGGTGCCAAGATTCAAAGGAAAATTTACAATCAAAAGAAGGGGCGCCCGAAAACGAAACGACATTAGAGAAAGCGCAAAGGCTTGGTTCTGTAACAATTGGGTTTGCAAATGAGAAACCATATGCATATCAAACAGCGGAAGGTAAGCTTACAGGTGAGGCGGTGGAGGTTGCAAGAGCAGTTCTTGAGAATTTAGGCATCACTAAGGTTGAAGGTATTTTGACTGAATTCGGCTCATTAATTCCGGGCTTAAAAGCAAAAAGATTTGATATGGTTACTGCCGGTATGTTTGTAACACCTGAACGTGCAAAGGATGTAAGTTTTGCTAATCCTGAATATAAAATTGGGGAAGCTATTGCCGTGAAAAAAGGCAATCCTCTCGACTTACACAGTTATGAAGACATTGCAAATCATGATTCTGCTAAAATTGCAGTACCGGGAGGAGCAATAGAATATGATTACTTAGTGGCTGTCGGGTTAGATAAGAAACGCATTGTCACTGTTCCTGATATGCCTTCGGCTCTGGCGGCTTTACAATCAGGGCGAGTAGACGCAATTACCGCAACAGGTCCGTCACTGCAGGCCACTCTTGACTCTTCAGAGGATGATAAAATTGAGCGCGTGACGGATTTCACACAACCTGTTATTGATGGTGAAAGTGTGATTGGTTACGGAGCAACGGCATTCAGAAAGTCAGACCAGGATTTTGTTGATGCTTTTAATAAAGAATTAAAGAAGCTTCGGGAATCAGGAAAACTTCTTGAAATTATTGAACCGTTTGGGTTTACTGAAAATGAACTTCCAGGAGATATTACAATTAAAAATTTAATTAAATAATTTATATTTGGAAGGAAGTGTTATAGTTGAGCACATTTGAGCTGCTCATCTCCCTTTTGAAGGGAGGCCTTAAAGTTACAATTATAGTTACATTATTTTCTACAATTCTTGCTTTTATTTTGGGATTTACTGCAGGGTTGGCACGTTTATCAAAATATAAAATATTACGGATTATATCGGGAATGTATGTAGAAGTTTTTCGTGGGACTTCTCTATTAGTTCAACTTTTTTGGTTGTATTTTGCTTTGCCTTTATTGGGTATAAAATTTTCTGCGATATCTACGGCTATTCTTGCTATAGGATTAAATTTTGGTGCCTATTGTTCTGAAATTGTCAGAAGTGCGGTTAATTCAATTCCTCAAGGGCAAACAGAAGCTTGTATAGCATTAAATATGACTTCATTTCAAAGTATGCGGAGAGTTATAATACCTCAAGCATTTGTAACGATGTTGCCCAACTTGGGTAATCAGCTGATAGAGCTGTTAAAAAGTACGTCTCTTGTTTCTATGATTACACTGGCTGATTTAACATATCACGCCAATATACTTAATTCTTCTACATTTGAAACAACAAAAATTTACGGCTTGCTTTTAATTATATATTTTGTTATTTCCTTACCTTTAACATATGGTATTAAGATGTTGGAATGCAAGCTGTCCGTATGGAGGGTTTAATATGTTTGATTGGAAATTTGCTATAAACATACTACCTAAAATATTGGCATCTTTAAAAATCACTATTGTAGCAACCTTTGCAGGATTTTTTCTTGCTCTTGTATTTGGTTTAGTATTATCCATTTTATCCAAATCAAGAATAAAGCCAGTATCTCGTTTAACTAATGGGGTAGTCTTATTTATCAGAAATACACCTTTGTTAGTACAACTATATTTTATTTTTTATGTATTTCCTGAATACGGTTTAACACTTGAGCCACTTTCTGCCGGAATTTTAGGTTTAGGAATTCATTATAGTACCTATTTGTCAGAGGTTTATAGAAGCGGTATTGAAAATGTGCCTCAGGGCCAGTGGGAAGCAGCAAAGGCTTTAAATTTTACACGGATGGAAACTTGGACTAAGATAATACTGCCTCAAGCGATACCTCCTATTTTACCCGTTTTAGGTAATTATTTAATTACGATGTTTAAGGAAACCCCGCTATTGTCTGCAATAACACTTGTCGAAATTCTGCAGACTGCTAAAATAATTGGTGCGGGTTCTTTTAAATATTTGGAAGGGTTTACAATAGTAGGCATTATATTTTTTATACTTAGCTATCCGTCATCGAGATTAATAAAGAGCTTGGATGTACGATTAAATAAAAAGTTTTAATAAAGAAAGGAGTGATTACAATAAAACCTATAATTCGTTATAATAAAATCACTAAAGCTTATGGTGATCTCAAAGTTTTGAAAGGGATAGATTTTGAAATTTATCCGGGAGAAAAGGTTGCTCTGATCGGGCCAAGCGGGTCGGGGAAAACGACTTTAGCCAGACTTTTAATGACATTGGAAGAACCGTCATCCGGTACGATTGAAGTTGAAGGCAAACTTTTGTGGCATGAAAAAATAAACGGCAAATTAGTCAGAGCAAAGGAAAAGCATCTTCACGAAATGAGAAAGGATATTGGTATGGTTTTTCAACATTTTTATCTTTTTCCCCATATGACTGTATTGAATAACGTAATGGAAGCCCCTATAACGGTTTTGGGAATGTCTAAAAAAGAAGCTAAGAAACAAGCCGAACTTATGATAAAAAAAGTCGGTTTAATAGACAAATTAAATATTTATCCTGTTCAACTGTCGGGAGGTCAAAAGCAAAGAGTTGCCATTGCACGAGCTTTGGTAATGAAACCTAAAATAATGCTGTTTGACGAACCTACATCGGCTCTTGATCCCGAATTAGTTGGTGAAGTGCTGGATGTTATAAAAGAAATAGCTGTCAAAGGTAACGATACCGATATGACTATGCTTTTAATAACCCATGAAATGGATTTTGCACGAGAAATAGCCGACAGAATAGTATTCTTTGATGAAGGAGTAATAGTTGAACAAGGATCTCCGGATGAATTGTTTGATAATCCTAAAACCCCAAGGCTGCAGACATTTTTATCCAGGTTTAATTCCTGAAATTTCTGATATTGCCAAATTCCAAAGTTATATGATATGGAAGATAACAGTATAATTTTATCAAATGGTATGTTATATTGACAAAATATAAAGTCACATGGATATTCTATAAAAAATTAAATAATATAGTAAAATAAATATCAATAAATCATTTCAGGTAGATATTCTGTTCTGCCCGAAATAATTAAAATAAATATCTGCTAAGAAGGAGAATTTGTATATTTTGCCTATTATTTTTTTGTTAAGAACTCATAGAAGCTCCTCCGTCTACATGAAGAATTTGCCCGGTAACATAAGTAGAATCATCGGATGCCAGATAAACGTAAGTTGGCGCCAGTTCCACAGGTTGACCGGCTCTTTTCATAAGAGTATCCGTGCCGAATGTTGTTATATATTCTTTAGGAAAACTTGCAGGCTGAAGAGGAGTCCAAATAGGGCCCGGTGCCACACCGTTTACACGTATTCCCTGTGCTACGAGGGATTTTGCCAATGATCGTGTGAAACTTACGATGGCTCCCTTGGTGGCAGAATAGTCGATCAGTAATTCATCGCCTGCGTAGGCAGTAATTGATGTTGTATTTATAATAGCACTTCCGCTTTTTAAATAAGGAAGAGCCGCTTTTGTAACATAAAAGAATGAAAAAATATTAACACGGAAAGTATGTTCAAACTGTTCCGTAGTTATATCTTTCAGACTGTTTTGCGGGAACTGTACTCCGGCATTGTTTACTAATATATCAAGGTGCTTAAAAGCATCGATGGTATCATCAACTGCTTTTTTACAAAATGCCTCTTCTCTTAAATCACCAGAGATCAGAATACATTTTCTTCCTAAATTATTGATGTATTTTTCTGTTTCCTTGGCATCTTCATGTTCATTATAGTAGACTATGGAAATGTCGGCTCCTTCTTTAGCAAAGGCGATTGCTACAGCCTTGCCGATACCGCTGTCTCCTCCGGAAATAAGAGCAACTTTGTTATGTAACTTTTCGGTTCCGGCATAATTGGAATTATCAAAAATCGGGTTTGGAGACATGACATATTCAAATCCGGGTTGCATAGTCTGATGCTGAGGCGGAAACGTAGTCGGTTCTGTGGTGCGTTTTTCTTTGTATCCTATATGCGGATAATAGAGCATATTATTCCTCCTAATTTATATTATTATGATATGAAAAAGTATTGTCGGTATGGTCAAACAGGAATTGACGCTATTAAAATTATCCAGTTAATTTCTTGATTTAATAGGTCTTGATTTTCCATCATAATATTTTATTATGTACAAAATTTCAAAAAAAATTATGTTGATAGAACATGTTCTTGATTGTAATTATTGATTTAAATATAATCTGTGTAAAATAAAAATACTTGGGATAAGGTCTTAGAATATGGGCATTCCATTGGAATACCAGAGGATGAATTGGATTTCACGATTAATGGATTTATAATATATGTGAACAAAAAGAGGCTACGAAAATGGTTTTTCCCATAAGGATGTTTTGAGATTTGCTGTAGGATTTTAGTGTCCTATGGCTTTTCTCTTGTTCTAAACTCTGCCTACGAAGTTGAAATAGACATCAACCTGATGGGGGTAGTTTTTCTTTTTGTACGGCCTTTTCTGCTGTAAATTTATGGTATCAGATTCAGTGCAGTTTATCAAGCTGGGACAGGAATGTCAGAACGATGGAAGTTACAGTTCAGTCATGCCATTCATAATATGCCAGAATATACAATTCAACTAAAAAATATATAACATGGCTGGCATATTATTCATAATAGTTTGATTTGTCCCTTTCTTCTTGTGTACTGCACCATGCTCGCTGGGCAGCGATAGGCTAATTTTTAATTTTTGCCAGTCATAGCGTAATATGAGCCGCCTATGCTGTCTAGAAAAGCGTAGAAAAATTGGCTGAACTGTGTTATGCTGGATATGGAAAGTAATCTCTTGCAAATGTGAACTTTGTGGGAAATGGGTGAAATTTATATAATCCAAGTAAATTCAATAAGTTCAGGAGGTTGAGTTAATGGGAAAAAAACGCACCCAAGCAACGTTTGGAATTATATTGTTGATTTATCTTATATGTTTTGTGTTTCGCGGAATCGAATATATGTTTATCAGAACTGACCAAAGTATTTTTGGTGAAGCTTTTATACACAAGCTTATGGGAATTGGGATTCTTTTTATAGCGTTAAAGTATCTACATATTCGCGCAAGTGAAATCGGCTTTCAACCCCAAAAAGCTCTTAAAAATGTGCTATATGGATTGCTGCTTGGAGTATGTGCATATACGTTGGCTTATGGGATCGAGTATTCCATCCATTCTATGTTAGGAAACTCACCATCGTTGCAGCTTTATGTGACAAGTTATTCTGTCAATGGCAATTTAGGTAATCAGACAGGACTCTTATTCTTTGCCATTTGTATCATCGGCAACATTATAAATGTTGTTATGGAGGAAGGTGTTTTTAGAGGACTGTTTTTAAAACTTGCGGAAAAGAAATATTCATTTTTAATTGCGGTAATCCTTTCATCCGTATTGTTCGGGTTTTGGCATATTGCCGCACCCCTGCGGAGTTTTTTGAACGCAGAAAGAAGCTTTGGCGGTACGCTTATGATGATGCTTATGCTTGTTGTAACAACAGGCATTACCGGAGTCAAATTTTGTCTGCTTACAAAAATATCAGGTTCTTTGTGGCTGCCAATGGCAGATCACTTTTTAAACAACACAATTATCAATATACTGCATATTTCCACTATAACAGGTGTAGATGAGCTGCAAATTGTGAGAATAACCATATCGCAAACTGTTTCATTCATTGCTGTTCTTCTTATATTTTGTAAAAATAAATTTTATAAAAGGGAGACGTTTAGATAAATTCATCAAGATTATTATCAATTTGCTTGTAATCATAGCGTTTTACCAAATCAAAGATAATGCGAAATAATCTTCACGGCGCAAGCCGTCCTGCTTACCAAAAATTTTCAGTCGGCAGGGCGCTTTTGTCAGCCTAAAGTTACATCATTAGGAACAATTTCATCAATAATCATCTATGGCAGGTTTTTTAAATTGTGAAGGAAATTAAAAATATATGGAATAAAATAGAGGGCATGTATTGTAATATATCTAATAATTTAAATACAAAGAAAAGTAGCTTTAATAATACTTTTACAGAGAATTTCCTATGGTGAGAAGAAACAAAGGGTATTGAAGTGAAAATAGCCTTGGAGTTGTGCACCGGGATCATTAGATTTAGGCTGCACCGGGTTTGCCCGTTATAGCGATAGAGTATAATCATTGTTATATAACGTACTTGAAGAGGAGCTAAGCAAATTAAATTGAAAATCGAATATAATTAAAAGAATTTTATCTACCAAATTGCTTTACTTTCCTCATTTGCTTTGACTGCTCTTCTGAATATCAGAAATCCTATTACGAACATAAGGCATATAACGGCAACTCCGATTTTAGAGCTTCCGCTGATTTGGGTTGTGATGCCCATTAACATGGTTCCCGAAAAAGCCGCACCCTTACCGAATATATCATACAGGCCGAAATATTCACTGGATTTTTCTTTTGGAATAATTTTAGCAAAATAGGAACGGGATAATGCCTGAACAGCACCTTGAAACATTGCAACGCAGACGGCCAGCAACCAAAATTCCCAAGGTTTATCAAGTTGAAGAGCAAAAAGTGCGATTGCCAGATATCCTAAAATACATATACTTATTAAATTTTGGGATTTAAATTTTTTAGATAACCTTCCGAATAAAATTGCAAAAGGAAATGCCACAATCTGCGTTAAAAGTAATGCAAGTAAAAGATTGGCGTCATCAATACCTACATCTTTTCCGTAGGATGTAGCCATTTCAATAATTGTATATACACCGTCTATATAAAAGAAGAAGGCTAATAAGAATATAAAGATTTTTTTTTGCTTTTTTATATCCCTTAATACATTGTAGAGCCTGCGGAAACTGTTCTTTAGAGGATTTTCTTTGACTTCCACATAATATATTTGCCTATAATTTTTAATAAGGGGCAGGCTCATAAAGAGCCACCAAACAGCGTTTAGCAAGAAGGCAATACTTGTGGCAAAGGATGTGGTTAAAGAAAATTTATCGGCGAATAAAATAAGTAAAAGACTTATGATGAAAGGGATACAGCTTCCTATATATCCCCAGGCATATCCGAGAGAAGAAATGTGATCCATCCTTTCATCAATTGTAATATCGGAGAGCATAGCATCATAGAAAATAAAACTTCCCGATACACCGACTTTTGCAAGAACGAAAACGGAAAGGAAAAGAATCCAAGAAAAGGGAAAGGCCAAGGTAGCACAGCCTAAAACACCAAATATCATAAATATAGTAAATAGTGGTTTCCTGTAACCTTTGGTATCTGCAAGGGTTCCCAAAATGGGTCCTAATATGGCAACAATAATAGTACTCAGAGATACGGCATAACTCCAATATGCGGTCGAATCAGCAGGTGTTATTCCGTTAGCTTGAGCTATATTTTTAAAATTTATCGGTATTATAGTTGATACTAAAAGAATAAAAGCGGAATTTCCGACATCATAAAGAATCCAAAATTTTTCCCACTTTGATAGTTTGCTTCCGAATCCATTCATTATTTTTTACTCCTTTCTCCCATAGGATTTTATTCGAAATTTCTTTGAAAGCGGCTATTCAATGATTTTGAATTATGAATATTTTCATAAAATTCATTTATAAGGTTCTTTGCAGGCATTATGGCCGAGGAATATAATTCCTTTAAGTTTATGCTGATATCTGTACAGTCAGGGTTGGGTTGATAATTCATAAGGAGTCCTGTCATATTTTCATAATTTCCGGTTAACTTTAACGCCTTTACAATAAAAAACCTTTTTAATTTTCCCGGAGAAACCAGAAAATTTAAGTATCTTTTCATTGATTTCAAAGAAGACAGTATCTTTTCCTCGCTTATTTCCTCAAAAAACCATGAAATGCACTCCGCATATTCTATTTTTGCTATAATATGCCCTGTCGGTTTATAAGAAAGAGGATCCAGATTATTTTCTACCATCAACAGACGATCAAACTCCGTTTCTATTTCCGCATGGGATAACTTAGTTTCCTCTATTTTTTTTCTAATGTAGGGATGACATTGACTGTCCAGTATAAAATGGCAAATGAAGCCTAAGATATAGGCACAACCTGCTTCTGGAGCAGTACAACAGCTGATAACAATTTTTGCTCTTTGAAAAAAAGAACATGCCGGGTCTTCGTGAATGCGATGTCCGATTTGATTAACAGGATTTGAGCTCAACGGTTTGTAATAAAATAATATATCAGGTCCGTGAAGACCAATGTGAAATAAGGGGAGATTGTTATATATCAGATTTTTTACTTCTCCGTCAAGATTTTGCAATACTTTTTCTCCAAAAATATAGTGGGCATAAGTAGATGGCAATTTTGTTCCTCCATTCTATATTCATATAATATTTGAGTTTATTATTCACATAGCTAATTTTTGACATTTTATGGCTGATATAAACTGTTTGATTAATTACATTTTAAAATTAACATTTCTGAGTTTATTTCATGTTAAATGTATGTTAAGTATATGTTATTTTTTGAATTGGAGAATTTATATATAATCGCTCTTGTATTGTATTTAATAATGATTTTGGTCAAAAATAATAAGTTTGTAGTATCCATGGAGCAAGGAGACATATTTAAATCTATATGTTAAAATACATATATCAAAAATTGTTGGTGTGGTATTGAGGACTGTTAGGAACTATTAACAAAAGGAGGAATGATGAATTGAGATTAAAATCGCTTATAATAATAGCTATTCTTCTTGCGTTGTTAATATCAGGGTGTACAACAGTAAAAAAACCTGATTTGAGAATTATTTCAGGTTCGGAAAATGAAGCCTTAGAACCGATTATAACTGAATTTGAAAAGAAAAATAATGTAGAAATTGAAATGGTTTATAAAGGTTCCGTTGACATTATGAATATGTTAGGTACATCTGAAATAGATGAATATGATGCAGTATGGCCGGCAAATAGTATTTGGATTACCATGGGAGATACAGAACATAAAATAAAAGATATGAAATCCATTATGACATCTCCTATTGTATTTGGTATAAGAAAAAGTTTAGCTGAAAATTTAGGCTTTACGAAAGAGGAAACTAAGGTGAGTGATATACTAAAAGCAATAAATAACAAAAAACTAAAGTTTATAATGACGTCGGCAACGCAATCGAACTCGGGAGCCTGTGCATATTTAGGATTTTTATCCGCATTGCTGGATAATCCTGATACTATAAAAATAGAGGATTTAGAGAGGAAAGAAATAAAAGAAAAGTTAGCCCAATTATTATCGGGAGTAAATAGGTCATCGGGAAGTTCAGGATGGTTAAAGGATTTGTATTTAAACGGAAACTATGATGCGATGGTAAACTATGAAGCGGTAATTATAGAAACGAATCAGGAATTAATAAAACAAGGAAGAGAACCCTTATATGCAGTTTATCCCGTAGACGGTTTGGCGATAGCTGACTCGCCTTTAGGATATGTAGATAATAAAGACGAAAAAAAGGCCGGACTTTTCTTAAAGTTTCAGGAATATTTGCTATCCGAAAATGTTCAGAAACAATTATCTGACTTAGGAAGAAGAACAGGGACAGCCGGCGTAAATGAAGATATAAGGAAAGATGTATTCAATAAAGATTGGGGTATAGACGGAAAGAAAGTTATATCAGGAATAACGATGCCCTCTAAGAAAGTGATAAAAAAGGCATTAGATATGTACCAAACAGAGCTGAGAAAGCCGTCTGCTACGGTTTATTGTTTAGATTATTCAGGAAGTATGGCAGGTGAAAGAGAAAAAACTTTAAAAAATGCAATGTCTTCTTTATTAAACCAGGAGGAGGCTAAGAAGCATATGATACAGTCTTCAGAAAAAGATATAATGATTGTAATACCATTTAGTGATACCATATTGGATACATGGGAAGTAAAGGGCAACAAAGAAGAGGAGTTAGATGAAATACTCTCAAAGATACAAGAAATGAATGTAGGCGGCGGGACGGATATTTATACTCCGGCTTTAAAGGGAATAGAAATATTGGACGACCCTAAATATGAGGAATATTCACGAGCAATAGTATTATTGACAGATGGAGAATCAAATGAGGGAATGTATTTCAATGAATTTTCTCAGAAGTTCAAAGAACTGAATACGGATATTCCGGTATTTGCTATTTCTTTTGGAAGTGCTGATGAGCAGCAGCTTGATGACATTACGACTTTGACAAGGGCAAAGGTATTTGACGGCAAGAAAGATTTAGGTGAAGCTTTTAAATTGGTGAAAGGCTACAATTAGGGAATATTGGAGTGAAAAATGTGAAAAAAATTGTGATGGAAATAACTTATGGTTTATGTGCGGGGATGGTATTTCTTATATTTTATCTTTTTTTAGATATATCATTGATTTTTTCGATAATCATTGCATTACTGGTGTATATAGGGATGAACCTTCTATTTACTTCCGGTAGAAAAACTTTAATTGTTGAGAATACCAATCTTACAATAGAGGAATTTAAAAAAATAATAAAGGACGGAAAAGAGAAAATAGAGAAAATAAAAGGTATAGGAAGGGAAATAAAAAACAAAGATGTAAGTATAAGCATAGAGAAAATATGTAAGGTTATGGATGCCATATTTGATAATTTTGAAAAAAATCCTAACGATATTAAATTGGCAAGAAAATTTCTTGATTACTATTTGGATACGGTAAAGAGAATAGTCGAACTATATTATGAATTGTCCGGGAAGGAAGTATATACTGATAAAGAACGGGAGATTTTAGAAAAAGCCCAAGGAATCCTCAACCAAATAGAGACAATCTTTCAAAAACAATTAGGAAAGTTGCAGGAGGGTGATTATTTAGACCTTGAAACGGAACTTGAAGTACTGGAAACTACTATGAAGATGGAGGGGATTTAATTGAAACGAAAAATTATAGGAATAAGTATACTTATTATTATAATTATAATCGGAGTAGTAATAGGTTCAAAAAATCCCAAGGGCTTTAAAAATGAAATAGTAATATCAGGGTATGTTGGCGGTGAAAAAATAGGTTTTTTTGAAGACGAGAAGGTTCAAAATTTATTAAAGAAAAAATACAATATAGTTGTGGACTATACAAAAGCGGGAAGCTATGAGATGATGGATTTGGATACTTCGGATAAAGACTTTCTATTTCCTTCAAGTCAAGTAGCTTTAGAAATTTACAAAGAGAAAAATGCCAATAAGATAAAAAAAGCAGAGAGAGTGTTTCAGTCACCGATTGTTTTATACAGCTGGACTGATATAGCAAAAGCATTAGAGTCAAAAGGAATTGCAAAATCCACTAAAGACGGCTATTATAATTTAGACATGTTTAAACTTCTTGAATATATAAAAAACGGTACAAAATGGTCTGATATAGGAGTTGATTTATACGGCAAGATGAAAGTTCTTTGTACTGATCCAAATAAGTCTAATTCAGGGAATATGTATTCCGGAATGGTATATCAAATTTTAATTGATAACAATTACACAGAGACAGAAGCTCTAAATACATTAAAGGACATGATAAAAAACATAGGCTTTATGGAAACATCATCTGGAACATTATTTGAGAGCTATTTAACTAAAGGAAAGGGAGCAAACCCTTTAGTTATCGGGTATGAAAATCAAATAATAGAATTTGCTTTGGAAAATCCGGAAATATGGAATAAGGCAAAAAGAAATGTAGCGATATTAATACCTGAACCTACTGTATGGAGCGAACATCCGGTTATAGCTTTAACTGATAACGGAAAGTTGTTAATTGATGCGCTTTCTGATAAAGAAATACAGGAAGTATCATGGAAGAATCACGGTTTCAGATACCCGTCGTTTAAAAGCATAGACAATGAAGTAGTAGCTTTGCCCGAAAGCTTAGATAAAATTATAGAAATGCCGAGTGTTTACGAGATGCAAGAAATTATGCGTGTTCTGAGTGAATAAAAAGAGAGGGTGGATGAAAATGGAAACTAATGGCAGAGATCAGGAAATCGAGAAGGACATAAAAAGCGAAATAGTTAATGTTGATGAACATCTTTTAAACTTAAAGGAAGAAGATAAGAAAAAAGTAGCTGAAATTGTAAAAGAAATAGATATCAAAGATACACAGGCAATAATTCAATTTGGGGCATCGGCACAAAAAGAGGTAGCTGATTTTTCCGATACTCTTTTGCAAGAAGTAAGAACTAAGGATACCGGATATGTAGGAGAAACTTTAGGCGATTTAATGACCGAAATAAAAAGTGTGGAAGTAGATAGCCTTCTTAAAAAAGGTATGTTTGATGGTTTATTTGGAGGTTTAAAAAAGAAAGTAAGCAAATTTATGACGGGATATCAATCTGTTAGTGTTAATATTGATAAGATAACATCTAATTTAGATAAAGCAAAAATGACATTATTAAGGGATATAAAAATGCTTGATAATCTTTATGATAAGAATTTGGAATATTTAAATACTTTAGATATGTATATCTTAGCAGGAAATATTAAGTTAAAAGAGTTAAATGAAGAATTATTACCGGAACTACAAAGAAAAGTAACGGAAACAGGCAATTCTTTAGATGCTCAGAAGTTTAAGAATTTTGAACAGCTGGCCAATAGGTTTGAAAAGAAATTACATGATTTAAAACTCAGCAGGATGATAGCGATTCAAACCGCTCCGCAGATTCGTATAATTCAAGGCAATAATCAAACTCTTGTTGAAAAGATTCAAAGCTCCATAATGAATACAATACCTTTGTGGAAAAATCAAGTCGTAATAACAATTTCGTTGTTAAGGCAGGAGAATGCCTTGAAGTTACAGGAAGAAGTAAGTAAGACAACAAATGATTTACTTACTAAGAATTCAGAATTATTGAAGGATAATTCAATAAGAGTAGCGAAAGAAACAGAAAAAGGAATTGTAGAGATAGAAACATTAAGGAATGTACACAACAACTTAATTGCAACTATTGAAGAAACTATTCGGATACAAGAAGAGGGGAAAACGAAAAGGGCATCGGCAGAGGTTGAACTTCAGAATATTGAAAATGAATTGAAACAAAAATTAATAGGACTTAAAAAATAAAGTGTAGTTGGGGACATATCAAATTGTCCCCACGATTTTTTTATAACCTATAGAAGAGTCCCGATACTTGACTTAAAATGGGTTCTGTATAGGTTACCGAAATATTGGGTTACAGCTTTAGAAAATAAGATTTTTGCGTAACTGATTTATGGACGGTGTTATCATTCCGCTTTTCCGTATCAGTATATCAAATTCATCTTGTAATGCCTTCATTTCATCTTTTGCTGCTACAGTATGTTTAGCCATTGTAATCTCCGCCAGCTTAGTTCCCATGAATACTTGAAATATAATTGCCAACAGCCCGGTCGGGAGTTTAAAAAAATACAATTTTGTTGGCGTGATTTGAATGTCCAGCCGGCTTAATACAGAAAAACCTTCTTTGATTCCGCTTATCATAAGCCGTACATCTTTATAGGAGTGGGAAAGAGCATAATTGTCTCCATCATACCTGTAGAGGGCATTGCCTATACTTGTGACCATGGCTACGTGGTTTTTTTGCCAATTGTCCATGTTCCGAGTGATGACGGCCGGAATTCCTGCTTTGCGGAAGATTTGTACAAGGACATCTAAACGCTGAGTGGTTTTTCCACTGTATTCGGCAAAAGTTGTGGTCTGAAAGATACGCATAAATCCCTTGCCTATGAAGTAGTTTACCTGCCCATTTTGACGTTCACCGCCGGCAGACGGAAAGCCAAACATTAGGCGCTTTTCTCCAACAGCCTCTGCCCATGAATCATATCCGGCTGCTGTATTTACGACAAACACTATATTGGGAGATTTGTTTTGAGAAAGGACGGGCAAAACGGTATCGACTTGTGTACGCTGCATCACGACTATAATATAGTCGTATATGTCCTCAGGTGTTAGTGTATCTATTACCTTGACAAATACCTGTTCTTGTTTCTTAGCTCCCGGCTGCATTAAAATTACTCCATGTTTTTTTAGTTCGTTAAACCGTTTCCCTCGGGCCAAAACTGTGACATCACAGCCGGATGAGGCAAGTTTTCCGGCAAAGATGCTGCCAATTACGCCGGCACCATAAATCAAAAATTTCATATAAATCCCTCAATTCATAAAAAAATATTATTTTTGCTTTTATTCCCTTACTTTGTATATTATCAGTATAGCATAAATTAAAAACACAATTTAATGTTTTTTGGGATTAGCATAGCCGGATTTTCGACTAATATTAATACATTATTAAAAGTATCACATCGTATAAAATGAACTGGTATAATTAAAATGAATTTATATATTAAAAAAATAATTTCGACTCGTTAATTTATGATATGTTTGCCTTCTGTTTATCGTCCGTTTACTTTGGCTTTTTATAATTATTTTAATGACGATAGAAAGGAGCAGATATATTATGAATCAAACACCAGTTGTACAGTTTCAACATGCAACAAAAAAAATCGGAAAAAGAAATATCGTGAATGATCTTTCTTTTGATATCAAAGCCGGGGAGGTATTTGGTTTTTTAGGCCCTAACGGGGCTGGAAAGACCACCACAATTCGCATGATGGTTGGACTGATGAAGATAAACCAGGGCGATATTCTCATTAAAGGACAAAGCATTACAAAAGATTTTAATAAAGCTATTCGGAATATAGGAGCTATTATTGAAAATCCGGATTTGTATAAGTATTTGACAGGATATCAGAATTTGAAGCATTATGGGCGAATGGTTTCAGGCGTTACCAAAGCCCGTATTAACGAAATTATAGAAATCGTTGGACTAAAAGACAGGATTTATGACAAAGTAAAAACCTATTCTCTTGGAATGCGGCAACGGTTAGGGATTGCACAGGCTATTTTGAACAGCCCTTCCCTTCTGATTTTGGACGAACCGACTAATGGGCTTGACCCTGCGGGGATTCGGGTATATAGCATTCAGATGCAGGAACAGACATTAGAGGATAAATTTTTGGAGATAACGGAGGAGAGAAAATGAGAGGATTAATTTCAAACGAGCTGATGAAAATATACAGCCGTCGCCTGACACAAATTCTACTGCTTTTGCTGGTTATTTTTGCGGCCAGTGCATCTGTTTTTATGAAAATGGATTATAAACCTTCTCGGGATTGGCGAACCGAAACGAAACAGTTAATCCAAACAAATGAAGAACGGTTAAAACTCGCGGAGCTGTCACCTCAATTGCAAGCCGAAGCTGAAAATAAAATAAAGATTGCAAAATATCGGTTGGAAAACAATATTCCTGTTCCTTTCGGTAATCCCTGGTTGGCTTTATTGAAATTAACCGGATTAGTGGAAATGGTTGAGATTGTTGCAATTATCATTGCTGCGGACATGGTAGCCAGAGAATATACCGATGGTACGATGAAGTTTTTGCTGATCCGTCCCCATAGCCGGACAGCGATTCTGTCGTCAAAATATATGGCTGTGTCTTTGTTTGTTCTCATGACATTGATATTGACTGTTACATGTGCATACGTGACGAATATTTTGTGCTACGGTGTTGGTGACATTCATACTACTGATTTGTTTTTGAATCAGGAAGGGCAGGTTATTCGGTTAAACGTCTTTACTCAGGTCATAAAGATGTATGGGCTTAGTATTTTTCCCATCATGAGTTATATTACCATTGCATTTGCCATATCAACGATTTTACGGAACAGTGCATTGGCGGTTGGAAGTTCGTTGCTTATTATGATTTTAGGTAATTCGATGATTGAGGCAACAGCGAAAATAGAGTGGTTAAAATTTCTTCTGTTTGCCAATAGTGACGTTAGCCTGTATATATTTCACCTTCCGGCCAGACCTGAAATGACACTGGGCTTTTCCATCTCCGTATTGCTTGTATACATCTTTGGGTTTTTATTCATAAATTGGATAGTATTTAAAAAGCGTGATGTGTCCATATAGTAATTACTTTATGGGCTTTGTCAGATAATAGAGATTATAATAAAAGGAAGCAGAATGATTGAAATTTTTAAAGTAATTATGGAAATAGTTTATAAATATCTTGACAAAATTCAAATACTTAAATATACTATTTGTTAGGGTGCTAACATTAAATGGAGGAGTAATATGGAGCAGCATAGGAAAATAGGACTTGCAATTAGAATTCTTTCACATCAGATAGGCCGCAAAATTGAATATCAAATATCTACAAACATTTCTAATGATGTTACAGGATTGCAGGGACACGTGCTCGGTTTTATCAGAGAAAAGTCAAAGGCTGGTGACGTCTTTCAAAGAGACGTGGAAAATGAATTTGATATTAGGCGTTCTACAGCTACAGGTATGTTAAAATTAATGGAAAAGAACGGACTTATTAAACGCGAGGCTGTTTCATACGATGCAAGGCTGAAGAGGATTGTTTTAACGGATAAAGCTCTTGGCCTTCATAATCAAATCATAAGTGTGCTAAAGAGTGTTGAAAATCAGCTTGCAGCTCATTTGACAGAGGATGAAATCAACACGTTTTTTTCTGTTATGGAAAAAATTTCAGATAATATTAAATAGTCAATTGGATATATAAATCGAATTGACTATTCATTTTGGGCATATTGTCAGTATGACAATATGCCCGATAACATTAATTAGAGTTACAGTATGCAGTAAAGGAGAATGAATTTTATGTTGAAACGATTGATAAAAAGTGTAAGAGAATATAAAAGAGATTCCATACTTACACCGATAATGATGACCTTTGAAGTGGTTATGGATGTAGTCATTCCTATTTTAATGGCAAAAATTATTGATAACGGTATTGAACCTGGGGATATGAACTATATATGGAAAATGGGAAGCATTTTAATTATTGCGGCGGCAGCTTCATTTTTGTTTGGCGTTTCTTCAGGGAAATTGGCTGCAAGGGCATCCGCAGGGTTTGCCAAAAATTTGCGCCATGATATGTATTACAATATCCAAAATTTTTCCTTTTCCAATATCGATAAATTTTCTACGGCCAGCTTGATTACAAGAATGACTACTGATGTAACAAATGTTCAAAATGCCTATCAGATGGTGATTCGTATGCTGGCTCGTGCTCCGATGATGCTTATTTTTGCCATGATTATGACTTTTAATATTAATGCCAGATTAGGATTTATTTTTGTATTTGTTGTTCCTGTGCTTGCAGTTGGACTTTTTGGAATTGCAATTAAAGTACATCCGATTTTTGTGAGAGTTTTTCGTAGATATGATAATTTAAATACCGTTGTTGAGGAAAATGTCAGAGGCATCCGCGTCGTAAAATCTTTTGTGAATGAAGATTATGAAAATGAAAAATTTCACGAACGTTCAACGGATATATATAATAATTTTGTAAGGGCAGAGAAGATGCTGGCATTTAACAACCCACTCATGCAATTTTGTATTTATACTTGTATTTTACTTATCTCATGGATGGGCGCGAAAATGATTGTTTCCAATACAATGACTACAGGAGAAATGATGAGTATTTTTGCATATACTATGCAAATTCTAAATAGTCTTATGATGATATCAATGGTTTTTGTGATGATTATTATATCAAGGACTTCGGCTAATCGTATTGTTGAAGTTCTTGAAGAAGAAAGTGATCTCCACAACAGTAATAATCCGATACTTAATGTAAAAGACGGTTCTATCGAGTTTGATCATGTTGATTTTAGCTATATAAAAGACGGAAACAAGCTTTGCCTTAAAGATATAAATATTAGTATTAATTCTGGAGAAGTGGTTGGCATTATGGGAGGAACCGGGAGCGCCAAGACAACTTTGATCCATTTGATACCAAGGCTTTATGACGTTACCGGAGGTTCGGTTAAAATTGGAGGTATTGATGTTCGGGATTATGATATGGACAAATTACGTAACGAAGTTGCTGTGGTGTTGCAAAAGAACGTGCTTTTTTCGGGAACCATTAAGGATAATTTGCGATGGGGAAATGAAGATGCCTCAGATGAAGAACTTATACGTGCTTGCGAAATTGCCCAGGCAGATGATTTTATCCGATCATTTCCTGAGGGTTATGATACTTATATAGAACAAGGAGGCAGTAATATTTCAGGTGGACAAAAACAGCGACTTTGTATTGCAAGAGCGCTGCTTAAAGAACCTAAAATATTGATTCTTGACGATTCTACCAGTGCGGTGGATACCAAAACAGATGCCCTTATACGTAAAGCCTTACGTACAGAGATACCGAATACTACAAAAATTATTATTGCCCAACGTATTTCTTCCGTTGAGGATGCAGACAAAATTATCATATTAAATGATGGCAGAATCGACGGAATCGGAACATCTGAGGAATTGCTGAAGACAAATAGGATTTATCAAGAGATTTATAATTCGCAGATAAAGGGGGCATTATATGATGGAAAACAAGAAATCAAGAAGAAACAAAACGGCTAAACGCCTGATTGGTTATATCGCAGGAACATATAAAGCACGATTTATATTTGTATGCATCAGTATTCTCATAAGTGCATCGGCAGGAGTAATAGGCTCTCTATTTCTGCAAGTTTTGATTGATGATTATATTACTCCCATGTTATCACAAGCAAAACCGGATTTTACACCGCTCTTTCATATAATCTTATATATGGTGGGGATATATTTTGTTGGCGTGCTCTGCACTTATCTGTATAATTTTTTAATGGCGACTATTTCTCAGGGAGTACTTAAAAGAATTCGTGATGACATGTTTTCTCATATGGAGATGCTTCCGGTTAAGTATTTTGACACCCATACTCATGGGGAAACAATGAGCCGCTATACAAATGATACGGATACATTGCGTCAAATGATCAGTCAAAGTATTCCGATGGTTTTTTCATCTGTAGTTACCATGATTGTTGTATTTGTCAGTATGGTGTATATCAGCATTCATTTGACATTGTTTGCGACTGCTTTTACCGGATTGATGGTTCTTACAATATTCAAAATAGGGAATAAAAGTAAGAGATATTTCGGACAGCAACAGAAATCCTTGGGAGAGGTGAACGGTTATGTCGAAGAAATGATGGAAGGGCAAAAAGTTGTCAAGGTTTTTTGCCATGAGAAAAAGGCTAGAGAGGATTTTGATGCTCTTAATGAAAAACTCTGTTATAGTTCGACTCAGGCGAATAAGCTGGCAAATATATTGATGCCTACTATGTTTAACTTAAGCACACTTTTATATATTTTGATTGCCATATTGGGCGGCATAATGGGTATTAAAAATGTAGGAGGGCTGACATTGGGAAGTATAGCAGCTTTTTTGCAGCTCAGCCGTTCTTTTACCATGCCGCTGGGGCAGATTGCTCAACAATCTAACTTTATTATTATGGCCTTTGCAGGTGCAGAGAGGATTTTTGAATTAATGGACGAAAAACCGGAAGAAGATAATGGGTATGTTACCCTTGTCAATGTTAAAATTGAAGGAGATAAAATAGTTGAGGTAAAAGAACGTACAGGAATCTGGGCTTGGAAATATCCACATTCTGATGGTAGTATTACTTATACGAGGCTTTTAGGGGATGTTCGCTTTATAGATGTAAATTTTGGCTATACAGAAGAAGAAACCACACTTCATAATATCAACCTTTATGCAGCACCGGGACAGAAAGTTGCGTTTGTAGGTGCTACTGGAGCAGGTAAGACGACTATCACTAATTTGATTAACCGTTTTTATGATATACAGGAAGGCAAAATCTATTATGATGGTATTAATATCAAAAAAATCAAGAAGAGCGACCTTCGCCGTTCCCTTGCCATGGTATTGCAGGATACTCATTTGTTTACGGGTACGATTATGGAAAATATCCGATACGGTAATCTAAATGCTACAGATGAGGAAGTATATGAAGCGGCGAAGCTCGCAAATGCCGATAGTTTTATATCAATGCTGCCTGATGGTTATAATACCATGATTACAGATGATGGCGGTGATTTGTCTCAAGGGCAACGTCAACTTCTTTCCATAGCACGTGCTGCAGTTGCGAATCCGCCGGTGCTTATTTTGGATGAGGCGACCTCAAGCATTGATACCCGTACAGAAATAATGGTACAGCAAGGTATGGATGCCCTTATGAAGGGGCGTACCGTATTTGTCATTGCTCATAGATTATCCACTGTTCAAAATGCTGATGTTATCATGCTGATTGATAACGGAAGGATTATCGAACGCGGAAATCATGAAGAATTGATAAAAGAAAAGGGTAGATATTATCAACTTTATACCGGAGCCTTTGAATTGGAATGATGATTTTTTAAACTGTTTCATTCACTTTGTGGAGTTGCATGGTTGTGGAATAGAAGATGTGACAAATAAAAAATAATAGAAGCTTTTTTTATAACCCATAGGAAAATCCTATTTACCTTAATTTATATTTTCCGTAAAATGGGTTTCAAAAAAGGCTTCCTTTTTACATTTTCCCTTCCCCATTTGAAAATCTTACCTCTTCAGCAGATATGAGAAAAGTTTCCTTGTTACTTTCTTTTCTACTATGATGACCTTCCAGGTTATTCTTTCTTTCCTTTTGCAAATAGTAATCGATTTTAGCTCCTAACTCTTTACAGCTTTCGAGAGCTATTATTCCCAATTGGCCATTGGGTGTTATACTTGCAGAATCTATATACATTATAATACCTCCGATAATTGAAATATTTTTTAATTTTTGTGACTTAAACTAAAAAATATAATTTAAATACATGACTTATGCTTTTCAATAAGGTAAAATATTTATATTCAATAAATATTATATCATAGAATTTATATGATTTTTTAAAGTTTCTGTAATTTATAAATTGGGATATTAAATGTTGATGGATGAATAATATGCATATATTAAATATAGGGGGTGAAGTTAAATAAATGGTGAAAGTATTGGAATACCATAAACAAGGATATAATTGTGCGGAATCTATAATAAAAGCATTTAATGAAGAAAAGAAATTAAATATTCCTGTTTCTATTGCCAGTCCCTTTGGCAGAGGTATGACAGTAGGTAGCACCTGCGGAGCAATTACGGGAGTGCTTATTGCATTAGGGGCAATAAAAGGGAGGGAAGAATCAAGTGATAAGAATGAATCAAGAGAATATACAAAGGAAATCATGAACAAAATAAAAGAAAAATATGGTACCTATGAATGTTTAGAATTAAAGAAGAAAGGTGTATCCTGCAATGAAATAATAGAATATACTTACAATATTTTAAATGAATACATTAAAATGTAGGCATACTGAATAAAGTAGATTTCTATTCTAAATGAGTTTATGGTAACCAAATTATTGGAGGTTATAACCATGGATACCAATGCAGTATTTTTTCCTCTTGGGTCATCTATATTATCAAGTAAAGACATTCTTGAAAAATTGATTTCTGAATATTCTTATAACATTCTCATACTGAAAAAATGGCTTGAGTTAAATCCGGTATTATAGAATTTATTATCAGCTTTTTCATTGTTTATACCAGTTAACTACGCTATTTACCACATTATATTCCAGTATTTGCATAATAATTTTTATGCTTATTTCAGTCAGGGATACTCACTATAAGGAAAAAATATGGTAGAATTAAATTAAGAATTTATGTATAGCATTGATGGAGAATATTGAATTATGCAAAGAGCTCATTAAAAAAGAGGTGGACTTATGGACATAGATGAAGGTTTTTGGATTGCTTTAGATGAATTAGTTTCCAAATCGGAAATTATTATTGACAGACCGAAAGGGACAAGGCATCCGAAATATTCAGACATACTTTATGATGTAGATTATGGATACTTAAAAGATACAGCGTCAATGGACGGAAATGGAATTGACGTTTGGCAGGGATCGAATAAGGAAAATACTGTAGATTCTATAATTTGTACTGTTGATTTACTGAAAAGGGATTCGGAAATAAAAATATTAATTGGATGTACAGAAGAAGAAAAACAGAAGATTTATAATTTACATAATAGTTCAGAACATATGAAAGGCATTTTAATAAGGAGAAAATAAGCATAAAAACTACTGTGGATGCGTAGTATGAATAATAAAAATTAATTCGGAGGCAGCATAATTTATAAGGGAGTGAGTATAAAAAATGGAAGTAAAAAATAATAAGGTTAATTATCATTTATTGATTTTATTGGTAATGTTATTCATATTGGCTTTATGGATGATTATACCTAAAGTTCTTGCCGATAGTTCCGTAAAATTAGTAGTTGACGGTCACAATATCACCGACGTTGTGCCGGTAATAAAGAATGATAGAACTATCGTACCCATCCGTACTGTAGCTGAACAGTTAGGAGCAGAGGTAAAGTGGAATAATGATGATAGGACTGTGCAAATTATAAAGGGAGACCGTTCGATTTTGCTGAGAATTGATAGTAGACTGACACAGTATGAAATTAATAAGGAGAAAATTTATAATTTGAGTGATGTATCTCCTTGTATTATAAAAGATCATACTTATGTACCTCTTCGCTTAATAAGTAATGCATTAAATGTAAAAATTGATTGGAATGATTCAGAGAGGACGGTTTACGTTGATTCTTCACAAACGTCTAACATTACCCCATTCTTTGACATGAAAATCTCATCTCTAAAATCCGGACAAGTTATTACGGGAACAACAGATCTCCAAGCAGTATTTCCGACTCTTCCGGAAGGAGCAGCAGAGATAAAATATCTTCTGATTAATCCCGATACTGCAAAGGGATTTATAATCGCCAGAGGAGAAAACTTGACGGATAAATATAAGTGGATGCCAAGTATTCAGGATAATGGAGAAAAAATTCTTGTAGCTGCAATTTATGATGCCAATGGAGAATTTTTGGCCGGGGATTCCATTTCCGTACAAGTAAGTATAGCTCCTCAGGTATCATTAACCGAATTAGTTCAAAACCAGGTAATAATAGAAGACAAAATGCAGCTAAATGCAGGGTTAAATTTTTCAGCAGCTTATGTTAAATATGAGATAAAAAATAAAGACAAGGGCAAAGTTTATACTTCTCCGGAGTTAGATCCTCAAGGTATATTTAATAAGACTTTAATGGTAGAGGATAACGGAAATGTTTCTGTAAAGGTAACAGCCTATGATATTAATGACAATCCTTACCCCAGCCAGTCCATTGATGCTAAAATTAATATAGAACGAAAACTATCATTGAGAGGGGTTTCGGAAGGCCAGACAATCGACAACCCCGTTACGCTGTCGACTTCAAGAAATTTTGAAGTAAGTGAAACCGAATATGTGATGAGAGATCCTAAAACCGGAGCAGAAAAAGTTTTATCAAAGATTGGCTATGGAAATTATACTTGGTTCCCGGGGCCGGAGATATCAGGAGAGAAAGAGCTCTTTGTCAGAGTTAAAGATACATCGGGACGTTCCTACACAAGTGACAGTGTTACCGTTAATCCGATTGGAACTCCAAAAATCCTTTTACAAGGAATAGGGCCGAATCAAGTTATTACGGGAACTGTGAAGTTGAAGGTTCTTAGCAATGTTTCTTTGAATAGTATTAAATATATTATGATTAATTCCAAAACTGGGAAAGAAAAAGCTGTTGCCGAAGGTGAGGACTATTTGACGGAGTATGCTTATACGCCCGTTAAAGGGGATGCCGGAACTTGGAAAATCAAGGCTAAGGGAATATATGAGTCAGGAAAGGAAATTGAAACTGAAGAGGTGCCTGTTACGATTTATTTGGATAAAATTTATACAGCTTTACCGATAATTGAAAAGAGTAAATTCATTGATATGGCATCAAAAATGGCTGAAGATTCATGGAAAAAAACAGGGATGTCGGCTTCACTTCAGACTGCTCAAGCTATTCTCGAAACGGGTTGGGGGCAGAGTGTACCTGTGGATAAATATGACGGACAACTTTCTTATAATTTATTCGGAGTAAAAGGTATTGGAACTGCCGGTTCTGTTACATCAAATACATGGGAAGAATATAACGGAGTATCTTATCGTATTGACGCTGAATTCAGAGCTTACAATAATGTAGAGGAAAGTTGGAAGGACCATAATAATTTGTTACTTACAGCCGAAAGATATGAGCCTTTTAGAGAGGTAATGCATGACAGCACTCAGGGAGCATGGGCTTTAAGAAGAGCAGGGTATGCTACAGATTCTCAATATTCAATGAAACTTATAAAAATTATTCGTCTATATAACCTGCAAGAACTTGACAAAGTAAGTATTTAGTAGCTATTTTATGATTTTAGAAGGGACAATTAACTTTTCAAAGAGCAGGATATTAGTAAAAAGATATGGTATAAATATAGAATTCGGAGGCTAATCATGGATGCAGGATTGGAATGTATTTATTGTATTGTAAGGAAAGCAGATTCTTTATTCAGCAAGTATGAGGCTGATAAGGATAAAAAGTTGAAGTTTATGAAAGAGGTATTTAAAGTTGTCTCAATGTCTGAGAAAGGTGATACCTCTCCATATCTTAATTCAAAAATAATTGAAATGTTAAATAATGAGTTTAACTTAGGGGATACTTATTATGAAGTAAAAAAAGAGTATAATGCTCTTGCAATTTCTATGGAGGAAGAAATCTTAGGATTTATTTACGATTCTGAAGATAAACTTCTTACGGCTTTAAAATATGCAATGATCGGCAATTTTATTGATTTTGGAGCCATGGATAAGGTGGATATTGATGAATTAAGAAAGTTAATTAAGGATGTTCCACAGCAACTAATTGATGCTGAAGAATACGAAGGTTTCGTAGAAAAATTAAAAAATGCCGGACAAATCGCATATATTATTGATAATGCCGGAGAAATAGTCTTTGATAAGATATTTATTAAAATAATAAAGGAAATATACCCAAACATAATTATAAATGTTATTGTAAGAGGTGACCCTGTATATAATGATGCAACCATTATAGATGCAAAAGAAGTAGGACTTTGCAATATAGCTAATGTTGTAGAAAATGGGACGGCTATACCTGGCACACAATTGAACAAGATAAATATGAAATCAAAAGAAATAATTGATGATGCAGACTTAATAATTTCAAAAGGACAAGGAAATTTTGAGACTCTCTTTGGCTGCGGCAAGAACATTTATTATATTTTCCTATGCAAATGTGATCTGTTTACAAAGAGATTTAATATAGAAAAATTTAAAGGTGTTTTTGTTAGCGAAAAAAACGTTAAAAATATTATGTACTCTAAATAACTATGTCTTATATAATGTAAAAAACAAAAACAGAGTTTAATAGGAATTAATTAAGAATAATATTAAGATATTAACAGATGAGATTTTATGCTAAGGAAGTTTTTAGGGTGGCTTCTTATTGTAATTAGGTTTAACTTCTGATAGGAGGATAGGTAGAAATTTTGAATATTACTGTAATCTATGGTGTAATGCACAAAGGCAGCACATATCATATCGTCAAATTGTTTTTGAATCGTTTAACTGATGATTCCGATAAAATAGATGAGTTCTTTTTACCAAGGGATATGGATCAGAATTGTTGCGGTTGTTTTTCTTGCTTTCTTAATGGCGAGAATACCTGTCCTCATTTTGACAAGGTGCATCCCATTGCAGAATCATTGGAGAAGGCGGATTTAATCATTCTATCAAGTCCAGTGTATGTATTTTCAATCAGCGGTCAGTTAAAATCGTTGCTTGACCACTTCGGCTATCAGTGGATGCCCCATAGGCCCAATAAAACTATGTTTAGCAAAGTTGGTCTTGTAATCTCAACTGCTGCTGGTGCAGGGATGAAAAAGGCCAATCAAAATATGAAAGATAATCTGTTTTACTGGGGTGTTCCAAAGATATATTCCTATGGCAAAGCCGTTGAGGCTATAGGATGGGAGAATATATCCCATGAAAAGAAGAATATAATTGAAAGGGAAGTTAATAATCTTTCGCGAAAGATTAAGAAATCCGTTGGAAGAGCCAGACCTACTCTTAAGACGAAAATTCTATTTTCCATTATGGGTCTTATGCAGAAAAAAAGTAAATGGAACCCTACTGACAGGGATTATTGGGAGAAAAATGGATGGCTGACTGGTGGTAGACCTTGGTAGAAGATTCCCATTATATTTAATTACAGAAAAATATAAATTATGTGAAATTATGTGAGATTATGTTATATGTTGACTTTTCAAAAATAAGCTGTTATGCTTATTATTAATAGTTAAATCATTTAACTATTAATTTGATTTAATATTAAATTTACTACTGTATTTATATGGCAAAAGGTATACCTGAAAAAAACGAGAGAAATTTTTCCAATTATTTGTCTGTTAAATAGGGAAAAGTATATCATTTAATATTAAAATTTTTCTGCAAAGTAAAGGCAGAAATGCTACAGCAATAAAATATTTTAGATAAAAATTATAGAGAGGTAGTGGAGTATGAATAAAAAGAAAATTCCGGTTTTAAGTTTAGTTTTATATGTATTGTCAGGATTACTTGTAATTTATACGGTTTGGTCTGCAGCCAGCTCATTCAAATATATTTCTGAGATGGTTTCACAAGGTCAGTTGGTAATCAGCGGAAATAAGTATAATATAGCAAATTTTTATATGTCAAACTGCGGACAATATGCAGCATTTGCAGTTATTTTATTTACCTTGGGATGGATATTGCAAAAAAGTTCATCTGGTGTAGCAACAAAATTTAATGTTGAAAATAATGCTGAAAATGTTGAAAGTAATGTTGAAAATCAAATAACATTATCTGAAGAGAATCAGAATGATGAAAAAATCGAAGAAAATCAAAATGGTGAAAAACCTGAAGAGAACCAAAATGATGAAAAAAATGAAGATGATTTAGAAGATACTTCTAAAAATGACGATAAATAATATAATACTAAGTCTTTTAATTGATTAAAATCCAAGAGGAGATATGTGATAAACTGCTGTAATCTCTAATTATTAATATTTATGGAAACTGTTAGGAATTATATTTGTGACAACAATTATTATTTTGTTTGTAGCGACAATAATTTAACTTCAGATGCTCGAAAGAATGATTTTAATGTTTTTTCGAGCATTTTTGGTTGCATCATAAAATACTTCCATGAATATATTGCAAATTTTTTTTATAATACAATATGGTAATTATTGATATTAAATATATTTATAGTTATTATAATATATTATCGGACGTTAATGCAGGACGGAATAATGAAAATTTGGGAGAAGGTGATTGACTTGTCTTCTTGGAATCCTTGGCATGGTTGCCATAAGATCAGCCCAGGATGTCAAAATTGTTACGTGTATCGAATTGACGCAAAGTATGAAAGAAACAGTTCAGTAGTTGCAAAAACAGGTAATTTTGATTTGCCTTTAAAACGCAATAGAACAGGAGGATATAAATTGGTTGGCAACGAAACAGTTTATACCTGTTTTACCTCTGATTTTTTCCTTGAAGATGCAGATCCGTGGAGAGCTGAAGTATGGCAAATGATCCGTATAAGGCATGACTTACATTTTTTTATCATCACAAAGCGAATTGATCGTTTTCATGTAAATCTTCCTAACGATTGGGAAGAAGGTTATGACAATGTTTCTATCTGTTGTACAGTTGAAAATCAAGACAGAGCAGACTATCGACTTCCCATATTTTTAGCTGAGCCAATTAAGCATAAAAGTATTATATGCGAACCAATCTTGGAATTTATTCATCTATCTGACTATCTTTCTTCTGCCATTGAAATGGTTACGGTCGGTGGCGAATCCGGGGATAATGCTCGTATATGTAATTATGACTGGGTATTGGACATCCGAGAACAATGTTTGCAAAAAGGTGTTCCGTTTTATTTTAAACAAACGGGAGCTCATTTTCAAAAAGATGGCAGACTTTATACGATTCCCAGAAAACTTCAGCATTCACAGGCACAAAAGGCTGGAATTGATCTATAAAGTTGCATATAATGGTAATTTATAGTACAATAAAATATATAAAATGAATAACATGAAATTTTAGATTAATGTTAAAATTGTAAAAAATTTATATATGTGAAAATAAAAATGATGAAAGTGAATTTAGATTAGATTATTTCAGATGAGTTATTATTTTTCAACATATATATTTTGGAAGGAAGTTATTTTATATGGGAGAAAATTTACAACTTAATGCAGATAGATTTGTAGGTTTTGCAGATATTTATGATCATGGAAGACCTAAATGTCCGGAAAATGTAAAGAAAATTATATTAAAATATTTAGGATATAATCCATCTCTTGTTGTGGATATGGGATGCGGCACCGGCCTTTCCACAATAATTTGGAGTAACGTAAGTGATAAGGTTATTGGAATTGATCCAAGCATAGATATGATAGAGGAAGCCAAGAAAAAGGCTTCCGCATTAGACAACTTAATATTCATTTCTTCATTTTCAGACGATACGGGACTTAAGGATCATTGTGCTGATGTAATTACATGTTCTCAATCTTTTCACTGGATGAATCCGGAAACAACTTTAAATGAAGTATATAGGATATTAAAAATGAGGGGCATTTTTGCGGTTTATGATTATGATTGGCCTCCTGTATGTAATTGGGAAGCAGAGATTGAATACCAAAAACTTTTTAAGAAAGTAAGAGAAATGGAGTCAACACATGTAGACATCAAAGATAGTTTTGTCAGATGGGATAAAAATAATCATCTTTCAAATATAGAAAAGCTCGGAAGATTTAGATATACAAGAGAAATTGTTTTTTCAAATTGTGAAAGCTGTAATGCTCAGAGATTTATAGAAATGGCTTTAAGCCATGGAGGATTACAGGCCGGCATTAGGGCAGACAGAGATGAAATCATTCCATATCTTACGGCTTTTAAGAAAAAAATAATGGATATTTATGGGGATAATGAATTTGAGATATGTTTTTGTTATCGTATGCGTATTGGTATAAAATAATTTCGGGAGGAATTTATAATATGAATAATGCATATTGTTATGAGACGATAATCGGTAAAATAACTATTGTTGAAAATGGTGTTGGAATTATTCGTGTGAATTTTGGAGAACAGATTCCTGAAAATACGAACGTTTTTGAAACTCCATTGTTAAAGAAAGCAAATCAAGAACTTCAGGAATATTTCAATGGAAAAAGAAAGAGTTTTGATTTACCCCTTGTACCTCAAGGCACAGAGTTTCAACAAAAAGTTTGGAAGGCATTGCAGGCAATTCCTTACGGAGAAACCCTAAGCTACAAAGATATAGCGATAAACGTTGGTAATTCCAAGGCTTCTCGTGCAGTAGGTATGGCAAACAATAGAAATCCCATTCCTATCATTATTCCTTGCCATCGTGTTATTGGAGCTAATGGCAGTTTGGTTGGGTATGGAGGGGGTTTGGATATAAAGGAAAAACTTTTAAAGATAGAAAAAAATGGTAGATGTACATCATGCACATCGAAAATATAAAAGGAAACGAGAATATAATAACTTTGTTGGGGGAACAGCTATGTTGAATATAGGATGTCATTTATCAGCATCAAAGGGATATGAATCAATGGGAAAAGATGCTATTAAAATAGGAGCAAATACATTTCAATTTTTTACTCGGAACCCCAGGGGCAGTAAGGCAAAAGAAATAGATGAAAATGATATGGAAGCCTTATTAGAGATTATAAGGAAAAACAAATTTACTGCAATCTTGGGACATGCACCATATACATTGAATCCATGCTCTGCAGATGAAAATATAAGGGAATTTACAACTAGAATTATGGCAGAGGATTTAGGCAGAATGGAATATCTACCTAATAATTTTTATAATTTCCACCCAGGTAATCATGTAAAGCAGGGAGTGGAAGTAGGAATAAAATATATTGTAAACATGCTCAATACCATATTAAGGCCTGAACAAACCACTATCGTTCTTCTTGAGACAATGGCCGGCAAAGGAACGGAGATAGGCCGCAGATTTGAAGAACTAAAACAAATCATTTCCGATGTTGACCTTTCAGACAAGATGGGTGTATGCTTTGACACTTGCCATGTTTATGATGCCGGATATGATATAGTTAATGACTTAGATGGAGTCTTAGATGAATTTGATAGAATTATAGGTCTTGATAAATTGTATGCAATCCATTTAAATGATAGCAAGAATCCATTTGCAAGTCACAAAGACCGCCATGAAAAAATTGGAAAAGGATATATCGGTAAAGAGGCAATTATTAAAATTATAAATCATCCTAAACTGCGACATCTGCCATTTATCTTAGAAACTCCCAATGAATTATCAGGTTATGGAGAGGAAATCAAGATGCTCCGGGAAGCATATAGGGAATGATAATTTGAATTTTAAAGAATAAAGATAGGAGTTGTAGAGAATGGGAAAATTACCGCCTATAGAAAAAATTTATGAGGCATATAGTGCAATTGCGGATAATAGAGTAACTTTAATGAAAGAATCTGCGGTGGTTTTGTCGTCAAATAGAGAAAAGGAATATACTGTCACATGGGAAAACGGAGTTTATACGTCTAATGATAATGCTTCTTATTGGAGGGGCTATGCAGGGTATCCCATAATAGCAGTTCTTATGCTGCAGAAGGAATTATCATTAAATTCAGATATTATAGATCATTTTAAGGGAATTAACTGGACAGAGCTTAATAAAAAATATAAAGCAAAATACTCAGAAGCTGTTGAAGAAGTTATGGATAATTTAAACAGAAAGAATGTCAACGTCAGTAAGATTAAAGAGGAAGTAGAAAAAGTATACGAGGAAATAAAAGCATTGAATATAATTTGCAGACGTAGTTCTGCAAGACCTCCTAAATAGCGAAATAAGATGAGAGAAAAAAATATTATAAATTTAAGGACTAATGAATTGGATGAACATTTTATATATTATGTTCATCTTTTTTTGTAATTTTGAAAAATATAGAAGCTATTATAAATTTAATTGATAACGTAATAAATCTTTATATTATCTTCAAATAAAATTGTTATAATATATCTAAATTAAGATGTAAATTTAATAAACTTGGGTTATCATATTATAAAAAAGAGAGGAAAGTATAGGGAGAATATATGAATAAGATTTTGATAGTTGAAGATGAAGAAAAAGTATCTGAAATTCTAAAAGCTTATTTGGAAAAGGAAGGTTATCAAGTATATTGCACCACAACCGGTCTAAGAGGTATAGAGATTTTTAAATCAACGGATATAAAACTTATAATACTTGATTTAATGCTTCCGGATATAAGCGGAGAGGAAGTATGTAAAATCATAAGAAAAACTTCTGATGTGCATATATTTATGCTTACTGCCAAGGGAAATTTAAATGACAGAATAGAAGGACTGAATATTGGAGCCGATGAGTATTTAATTAAACCATTCAGTCCAAGAGAACTGGTAGCTAGAGTCAATGCCCTTTTTAGAAGGTTAACTGCAGAAAATGGGAATTCGAACTTTGTTTTCAATGATGGGAGATTGCTTGTTGATTATGATAAAAGAGCCGTCAAAGTAAAAGGAAAGGAAGTTCCATTTACCCCCAATGAATTTGATATATTATATGCTCTTGTAGTAAACAAAGGAAGAGTTTTGTCAAGAGAACAGATTATAAATAAAATATTTGGTATGGATTTTGATGGATATGACAGGACTATCGATGTTCATATAAAAAATATTCGCAAGAAGATAGAAGAGGATACAAAGGATCCTAAATATATTATTACCGTTATGAAAGTAGGCTATAAATTTGGTGGTGAAAACTAAATGCAGACAATCAGGAAAAAATTAAGTATTTTGTTTGTTACCTGTTCGATTATAGCGATATTATTAATTATATTGTTTGTAAATATAACAATAAATAATAAGTTCGATAAATATATGATAGATATACAGAATAAAAGATATGAAGGGATTGTATCTTATTTTCGGGAAGTCTACAGAAGAGATGGAAAATGGACAGATAGTTCCGGCATTGAATTGATGCATGAGGCCTATATGAATAATTACTGTCTGGCCCTTCTTGACAAGAATGAAAGATATGTATGGGGGATGAATCCAGATAATATTAGAAACAATACCCATATAAATACAATGTTTAAAAGCAATAAAGGAATCTATAATTCTAAGAGATTTAGTATAAAACTTAACGGTGAAGTAGTGGGATATGTAGATATAGGCCAATACTCTCCTATATTATTGTCCGAGGACGATGTGAATTTTAAAAAATCTATAAACAGAAGTATTATTGTCAGCGGAATTATAGCTCTTACCGTTACTGCTGCTATAAGTCTTTATTTTTCAAGACAATTTTCCATTCCGATTAGGGAAGTAGCCAATATGTCCGAAAATTTTTCTAAAGGAAATTTTAATATGAAGTTTGATAGTGAAAGTAATATTGAAGAATTAGAAATTCTAATAAAAAGTATCAATGTATTGGGGAAAAAACTTAAATATCAAGATATGTTGAGAAAAAGGTTGATCTCAGACATATCTCATGAAATAAGAACTCCCTTGAATGTGCTTCAAAATAACTTGGAGGCTATGATGGATAATGTATTACCCGTTACAACCGATAGACTTAATTATCTTAATGAAGAAGTGATTAGATTTGGGAAATTATTAAACAATTTAGATATATTAAAGGAATTTGAATCTGAAGGTATAAAACTCAATTTTGAGAGGACATCTTTAGATGAATTGGTTAAAGATGTATGTAAGGATTTTTATATGGCCGCAGAAAACAAAAATATCGAATTATATTATAACATAGAACCTGACAAGGACTATATTATAATGGCAGATAAGGATAAATTAAAGCAGGTATTTATAAATCTCATATCCAATGCTCTCAAGTTTACTAAGAAAGACGGGAAAATATCGATTGATTTATATAGTGGTAATAAAAATATTATTGTAAAAATTAAAGATAACGGTATCGGAATAAAAAAGGAAGATTTGCCTTTTATATTTGAACGTCTTTACCGAGGAGATAGAAGCAGAAATCAAACAGTAGGAAACGGCATAGGTTTAACTGTTGTTAAAAATATACTACAGCTTCATTCTGCAAGTATAGATGTAGAGAGTGAAGAAGGTAAAGGAACTGTTTTTAGTGTGTTTTTTAATAAATAAATTTTTCTTCACAAAATCAACATATTTATTTTATATACTTATATTCTATAAGTAGTATGAGGAGGAAGGATATGAGTATTAAAATTGAGAAGATTAAAGTATATGGAATGACCTGTACTTCTTGTGAAAATCGGGTTGAAAGAGCTGTAAAAAAATTAAATGGAGTATTAAATGTTAAAGCTAATTATGGCGGACAGTTTATCAAAGTAGAATATGATGATGAGTTATGTAACATAAGAAAAATTAAAGCTGCTATAGAGGATGCCGGCTATAGTACACAAAATTCAAATGATTATAAGCTTATGGGAATTCTTATAGTAGTAGTTGCTGTAATATTTCTTAGTTTAAAAAACAGTGGTTTTGATATGGAGAAAAAGCTGGCCGATGCTTCTTATGCTGTTATTTTTTTAGTAGGAATACTTACATCTATACACTGTATAGGAATGTGCGGTGGAATAATGTTTTCCCAGACCTTATCAAAGGAAAATAAAAATAAATTTGAAGTTGTTAAGCCGGCAGTTTTATATAATCTGGGAAGAGTTGTATCTTATACTATTATAGGAGGGATAATTGGTGCTGTCGGTTCTGTATTTTCCATTTCAATTACAGCTAAGGCAGCCGTACAAATATTTGCAGGTATATTTATGATCATGATGGGGTTCAATATAGCTGGTTTTAGTCTATTTAGAAAGTTTAACATAAAATTGCCTCCCATTGCCTGTAGAATTAAGAACAAATCCGGTTCACCTTTTGTAATCGGAGTTTTAAATGGGATTATGCCTTGCGGACCTCTTCAGACAATGCAACTTTTTGCCCTTGGAACCGGAAGTGCAGTAAAAGGTGCTTTATCAATGTTTATGTTTTCCATAGGGACAGTACCTCTTATGTTAATTTTTGGTTCATTGTCAGGACTTTTAGGAAAGAATAGCTCCAAAAGAATACTTAAACTTAGTGGAGTTCTTATTATTGTTCTTGGTTTGATTATGGGAAACAGAGGCTTTGCATTAGCCGGCATAAATATTAATCCTGTGACATCACTTACAGGCAGCTCAAAAGAAATTTCTAAGGGAAATGTTGCTAAGGCTATTTTAAAGGATGGTGTTCAGATTATTAATATGACTGCCGATAATAATGGCTATACACCTAATGCTTTTTATGTACAAAAGGGAATACCAGTTAGGTGGGTAATAGACGGGAAAGAAATTAATTCCTGCAATAACGTTATTGTAGCACAATCGCTAAATATTGAAAAAAAATTAGAAAGTGGTGAAAATGTCATAGAGTTTAATCCGGAGGATAAAGACATAAATTTTAGCTGTTGGATGGGTATGATAAGAGGCGTAATAAAAATTGTAGATAATCTTGAAGACGTAGATATTTCAAAAGCAGATTCATCCCTGCCTCCGGCAAGTACAGTTCCGAGTTGCTGTGCCGGTCCTGTAACTGATGGCTCCGATTCAGGTGTTTCCAATCAACCCAGTATATATGGAAATGATATAACCAGAGTTTCTACGGAAACTTTAATAAATAAAGCATTAGTTGCTGAAGGATATCAAACAGCCAAATTTAAAGGCATAGGATATGAATTTCAACCGTTAATAGTTGTTATTGGCAGTAATGAAAAAGCAAAGATTACTTTTGATTTAAGTGATTTTGATAATTGGGAAGGTGAGTATATTATTATAGATGTAACTACAGGGGATGAAGTTTTTTCCTTCATTGCCGAGAAAGATGTAAGTGAAGTGGAATTTAGTGCCGATAAAGCAGGAGGATATGCTGTTATTAAAAATAACGAAATCTTAGGAATAATTGAATCTGTTGATGATTTAAAAGCTGTAGATTTAGAAAAGATCAGGGATAAATATATTGGTCAGTGACAATAATATGGCTTTAGTAGAACAACTACTAAAGCCATATTATTGTATAGTATAGGTTTGTTGTATTATTTATTGGGATTATTTATCTCGATTGATTTTTTATTATGATCTTTATTTGAATTGTCACAACAATTTTCTTTTCCGCTACCTCGAGACATCATTAGTACCATAGAAATCATCATTATCGGGCATAAAAATGGCACTATTTTTCCTATTATATTTCCGATGCTTGGACTAAATTTTATTATAAGCGGCAAAAAACTTAATATAACTATGGGCAGTCCGCAACGGAGAATCATATGAAACATATGCTTTAATAGATTATGATCTTTTTTCATAATTATCCACTTCCTTTTAAACCTTTTCTCTAAATTTTAATTTAAATTATCCTAATTAATATACTATCCAATTAATATGAAGAATATATGAAGAGGAATATATTGAAAGAGCTTTCAATGGTTCTTATTTTTTATTCTTGATTAAAGTAAGCCTTTTTGATATTATGTATTTAAAAATATTAAATTGTGGTATTCATTCTAATAACAAAATATAATAATAATATTGGGCTAAAAGATTTAACAAATATCATAGAAAAGAAGGTGCGAATTTGTGAGTGAAGCCATTGTAATAACATCAGATAGTGCATGTGATTTGTCCGAAGATCTTGTTGATAAGTATAATGTCAAAATTATTCCATTGCATGTTTCCATAGGAGATAAGGATTACAAAGATTGTGTAGATTTAATGCCCGATGATATTTATGGAATCTATGATAAAACCGGTCTATTACCAAAAACCTCTGCGACGAATGTTTTGGAATACGTAAAATTTTTTAAACAATTTACTGCAAAGGGTTGCTCTGTTATACATATTAGTTTAAGCAGTCAAGTTTCTTGCGTATATCAAAATGCCACATTAGCTGCTTCAGAGCTTTCAAATGTTTATGTTTTAGATTCCTTAAATCTTTCTACAGGAATTGGGCTTTTGGTTATTAAAGCATGTGAAATGAGAGATAGCGGGTTGACTGCTTCTGACATTGTAAAAAATTTAGAAAAATTAATTCCCTGTGTGAATACAAGCTTTGTAGTAGATAGCTTGGAATTTTTGCATAAAGGAGGAAGGTGCTCTTCTATTACAGTAGTGGGAGCTAATATTTTACATATAAAACCATGCATAGAAGTATTAGAAGGAAATATGAGATTAGTCAAAAAGTATAGAGGCAAGCTTAAGAATGCTATTTATAATTATGTTCAAGAAAGACTTAAAACAACTACAGATATAGACTATTCCCGCATATTTATTACTCATTCCGGCGTAGATGGGGATATTATTGAAATGGTTAAAAATATCATAAAGGAAAATTTTATATTTAAGGAAATACTTGTTACAAGGGCAGGATGTGCAGTAACTTCCCATTGTGGTCCAAATACTCTTGGTATTTTATTCGTGAAGGATATCAAAGATAATTAATGAAGAACTAAAAGTCGTTTCTAAAGAAGTATCAACCCCTAAAGAAACGGTAACTTTACCGCTTCCTTAGGGGTTATTATATATCCAAGTTTTTTATCTGCTTATATATTTAAAATTAATCATTAGGATTATCAGGATTACTGGGAACATTTAATTCTGGGTTGTTTATAACAGATACGGGTGTGGGTTTTTTTGACGGAGTTGGGGGAGCCGTTACTATCCTTGCTATTTTGGTTACAGGAATAAAAATAGGAGTGTTTCCATTTTCATCAGACAGTACAAGAATACCATATTCATTTTTATAAATTGCCCCGCTTGCTTGAGTAGTAGCCCCCATCTGCATTATTACCTCTGTGGAAATTGGTAAATAGTCACGAATAGCAGCAATAAGATCAGTGTCGCATCCATTGGGAAGAGGTGACGGAGGTGTAAGATAAGTGATGGAGTCATCATATACCGTATTATCTCCAACGTAAATGGCTGTTATTAGTGTTATGGGGACAGCTTGGAATTGCCCGAGGCTATCTATTAATACAAAAATTGCTCCATTATCCCCATCAGGAGAAGCATATAGCTGATAAGGCGTTCCTGTTACTGTATTGACATTTGTTGTAAAAACTGACATAACGCTCTCAGAATATATAGTAATGAGTTGCTCAATAACGTGTGCTAGCTGAGCATAACTAAAACATAAGGAAGTAGTATCATTTGAATTTCCTGAAGGTTCGTCTTTAAATACCATAAGACTTGCTTTTACAGGCATTGCTACTGAATAGGTTAAAGTACCCGTACTTGAATTTATTAAAGACAGTGTCACAGGAGCTGAAACTACATCGATAATTCCGATGCCGCTAACCTGCCCTGCGATTTGTGGGGAGCTTCCTGTTATGGAATCTGATTGTGAAGATAAGAGCGAGAATATCATTCCATTAGCTGATCCTGTTGACTGAATTGCAACCCACCAATTTATAATATATCTTCCCGTACTATTAAGGGTAATAATACCCGTGGAGGGATTATAATCTATATCTCCTGTTGAATATACAAGATTATTAAAGACTACACGAGCTGTAGAAGCAACTGTCGCACCTGATGCTGTTCTTTCTATTTGTAAAGCTATATTTCCCATTGAATTTCCTCCATTTCAAATTTGACTTTTTGTATGAAATTCATTATGCAAGTATTGCTCTTATTTGGGTCAGTATAAAATATGAATGGAGAAAAACTTTTGTTCCATAAAATATATTTCTAAGATAAATCGGCATATTATTTTGCCCATTCCATAAACAAAAATAGAGGGATTTGTGCTAATCTTGCTATTCTATATGAAATTTCTGTTTGTTTTTTATCGGGAACAGGTTCATTATAATCTACGAGGACAAATTTGTATTTTAGGAATATTTTAAAGTAATCTTCTAAAGTTCTATGTCTGAAAACAGCGGAATTACTAAATTCGTTACTTATTTTTGCTTTATAAATTTTTGGATTGAAATAATCTGTTATTTTAAAAAATTGATTTCCACAGTCATCTTTGTTCCATCCGGCAGCTTGTCCGCTGAAACACGGATGGAGAATACTTGCAAATAATCTGCCCTTGGGCTTTAAAATCCTGTATATTTCAGAAACAGTTTCCTTGAGATCTTCACAATCCATTAACATCATAGATGATAGGACTATATCATAAGCATTATCTTTTATATTTTCTAAATTACAGCTATTCCTGACGAGATAATTAATGTTCAAATTTTCCTCTTTGGATTTTGTTTTTGCTATTTCGATTAATTTATATGAACAATCGATGCCGGTAACATCAGCACCTTTCCTTGCAAGTTTTCGTGAGTACTCTCCTTCTCCGCACCCCAAATCTAAGATTTTTTTGTTGCCTATGTCACCTATCAGATTGATTGTATATGGCATTATAAAATAATTTCTGTAATCATTATTTTCAGAAAACTTTGCCCATTCTTCTCCAATATTATTCCAACAAATTGTTGAGCTGTCTTCTTTCAACTTTAATCACTCCCTTTAAAAAACATTATTATGATAATATTATCATAAATAGGTCAATTGTAAAACTAAATTAGATGGGAAGATTAAAAAAATCTATATTTATAATTAGCTATAAATTTTAATATAAAATTATAATATTAATTTGCCTTTAATGCTCTGCTGACCTTCTTTTATATAATTTTTTAAATTCTAATAAAATCTTAATATTTCACTAATACTCCTCTAATTTTATTATATTATCCTGTATATAAAAAATAATTGTACACTAAATACAATATATATAAATTCCGATTGTGAGCTGTACACTAAAGAATAAAAATATGATAAAATTAATAGGAAAGAAAGGTAGCGGTATTTTTAATATTTGTTTCGTTATAATTAATAGATGAAAGAAGAAGCTTTTTTTGAAACCCATTTAAAATCAAGTATAATTAAGACAAATAGGACTTTCCTATGGGTTATGAAAAAAACACATTATGATATAAGGGGTGTGTAGTATTGATGAACTTATTAGTAACGTTGAATGAAGCTTATGTACCGACACTTAAGGTCATGCTGCGTTCGTTATTTGACAATTGTAAGAAACAATTGACTATTTATATTATGTATACGGATATAGGAGAAAATGAAATAAAGGATCTTGCAGCATTTGTTAAATATTTCGGTCATACTCTATATCCACTGCCTGTTAATTCTGATACTTTTTCTAATGCACCTGTTAATTTTTATTATAGCAAGGAAATGTATTATCGCCTCTTTGCTTATACTGTTTTGCCTTCAACAGTAGATAAGGTACTTTATCTTGATCCTGACATTTTAGTACTTAATCCAATTGAAAAATTATACAACATTGATCTTGGGGATTATTTATTTGCGGCTGCGGCTCATGATAAAATGATGATAGGATATATTAATAAAATACGTCTTAAAACAGATGGAGACAGATATTACAATTCAGGTGTGCTGTTAATGAATATAAAACGATTACGTGAGGATATGGATATATCAGAGATATCAGGCTATGTGGAAGAACATGCCAGTGAATTAATATTGCCGGATCAGGATGTGCTTAACGGCTTGTATTGGGATAAAATTATGCCTTTGGATGAATGTTTATATAATTATGATGCCCGCCGATATAGTGCATATTTAATTAGTACAAAGGGAAAAGTCAATATGGAATATATTATTTATAATACCGTCATTATGCATTTTTGTGGTAAACAGAAGCCATGGCATAATGGATATCCATATCGTTTTGGAATATTGTACAAACATTATAAAAAGTTAGCAGAAAGAGATGAGAAGGCTTTGCTGCAATAATAACATTGGAGGTTTCTATGAAAAAAAAAGATGCTGTTATATTATGGAGATTGTTCTATATTTTTTTCAAAGCAGGTACTTTTACATTTGCAGGAGGTCTTGCCATGTTACCTGTCATTGAAAAGGATATTGTAGAAAAATATAAAATTTTAGATAAAGATTCTTTTATGGAATATGCTACTCTTTCCCAGACTTTACCGGGAGTTATTGCATTAAACTGTGCATCTTTTGTAGGATATAGCGCTGCAGGAATTATAGGTATGCTGGTCGCCGGATTGGGAGCTGTATTTTCTTCTTTTGTATTAATGGTTGTTGCTACTATTCTGTTACAGAGGGTTGCTCAGGAAGGTGCTCTAGCGGGAGCCTTTCGTGGGATTCGCGCAGCCTCTTCCGCATTGATACTATCTGCCGCTTTTTCTCTTGGAAGATATAATTTAAAGAGCAGGTTTGCCGTTATTGTTATGATATCAGCCTTTATGATGGTTGCATTTGGACAAGTAAGTGCCTTATTTGTTGTTATTATGGCCGGGGTAGCAGGCTATATATATCAAAATGTGAAAAATAAGATTAGAGGAGACAAAAGAATATGATTACGGAACTTATGGAACTATTTCTCAGTTTTCTAAAAATTGGATTCGCCGGCTTTGGAGGCGGATATGCTATGCTTTCCATGATATTGAGCGAATCACATAAATTTGGTATTACTTTGGAACAATTTGCTGATTTAAATGCTCTTGATATGATAGTACCCGGACCGATTGCAATTAATGCCGCAACATATGTAGGGTATCTGAGCGAAGGTTTTTGGGGTGCTCTTTTTGCTACTGTGGGAGTTTCTTTGCCATCTTTTATTTTGGTTATTTTAGTTATGCGCTTTTTTTCCAGGTATCGTGAAAGTCATTTGGTAAATGACATCTTGTCCGGAATTAAACCTGCCGCCGTGGGATTAATTGCAGCAGCAGCTCTTACTATTGCTTTGGGAATTATTTTATTACCGGGGCAGCAGATAAGCAATTTATTTTCAGATCCGTTGGGGACTGTTTCCCTTGTTTCTCTTATAATTTTTGTTGTTACAGCTTTTTTGAATATAAAGTTTGATTTAAACCCAATACTTCTTACATTAATTGCCGGAATTGTAGGAACTATATGTTTAAAATAAAAATTCAAGATGATTGTTAATAATAGAGCTGAGATTAAGATGGTGAAAAGGGTTTTGACAGCTAATTAAAGGAATATTGAGTTTCATATTAGAAAATATAATACTATAAAGGGGATAAGTAAAATGTCTAAATTAATGATACAAGGGACGGCTTCATCAGTTGGTAAAAGTGTTTTAGTTGCAGCTCTTTGCAGGATATTCACTCAGGACGGTTTTAAGGTGGTACCCTTTAAATCTCAAAATATGTCTTTAAATTCATATATAACTTTAACGGGAAAGGAGATGGGCCGGGCTCAGGTACTTCAAGCATATGCCTGTGGTCTGGAACCGGAATTTTATATGAATCCCATACTTCTTAAACCTACTTCGGATAAGAAAAGCCAAGTAATTGTAAATGGAAATGTCTATGGAAATTTTACGGCTATGGAATATCATAATATGAAATCCATGTTTAAAGATATGATTAAAGAACAATTTGAGGATCTGGAAAGGAAATTTGATATAGTCGTTATAGAAGGGGCGGGAAGCCCTGCCGAGATAAATTTGAGGGATAAGGATATAGTGAATATGGGAATGGCTGAAATAGCCAATGCTCCCGTACTTATTGTAGGGGATATAGATAAAGGAGGGGTATTTGCTTCTTTAGCAGGTACTATGCTTTTACTTAACAATGAAGAACGCAAGAGAGTGAAAGGGACAATAATTAATAAATTCAGGGGGGATGTGGAAATATTGAAGCCCGGTCTTACCATGCTTGAAGATATTATCCATATACCATGCCTTGGAGTAGTCCCTTATTTTAGGCTTATGTTAGAGGACGAAGACGGGGCAATAGAATTCAGCAAGAAAGTGACGGCTCCTATAGATATAGCTGTAATAAAGCTTCCTCATATTTCGAACTTTACGGATATTGATCCGTTAAAAAACGAAAAAGATGTATCTATAAGGTTTATAGAATCCAAAGAAGAATTTGGGAATCCGGATATACTTATTATACCGGGAAGCAAAAACACCATAGGGGATCTTATAGCCTTGCGAAAAACAGGCTTGGAAGATTTAATTAAGGAATATTCAAATATCGGGAATATCATAGGGATCTGCGGAGGATATCAGATGCTTGGAAGGTGGATAAAAGATCCCTATGGAGTTGAAACGGATGAAAAGGAAATAGAAGGGATGAATCTTTTAGACATAGGCACGGTATTTAACGAGGAAAAAACTACAACCAGAATAGAAGCGGAAACCATAGGATTGAAAGGCAATATGAAGGTTTATGGATACGAAATACATATGGGAATATGTGAATATGGGGATAAGGCTAAAAAATTATTTGAAATTGTGGACAAGAATGGAGAAAAAGCGAATTATCCTGATGGCACCGTAAATGAAAAGGGCAATATAATGGGAACATATATTCACGGGATATTTGATGGTACGGAATTTAGAGAATATATACTTAACAATATAAGAATCCAAAAAGGGCTTTCTCTTAGAAGATCCGATATTTATGAAAGCCTCAGAGATAAGGAATTGAATAAATTGGCGGATATAGTAAGGGACAGCCTTGATATGAAAAGGATATATAAAATAATCGGACGGGAGTTTGTTTAGAAAAAAGGTATAGAAGATCATGTTATGCTAAATCACCTGAGCAGTGTGGAAAATTTTTTCTGTATAAGTTTTTGTAACTCATTTGTAACGATTTTTATATGGATAATTGTTATACTAAGTATAGTAAGTTTAAATTAGATTAATAAGCCCGCCATTGGCCTAGTTCTACCCCAAGCGATTTACAGAACTAGGTCTTATTTTTGTTATACAAAGGCAAAGTTATCCTCGTTTTGAACCCGTGGTTTTCAACACTTCTAAAGTTAACGGAACCCTCATGTAATTCAATAATTTGTTTTACAATCAACAAACCTAATCCATGAGATCTTTCAGTTTTAGTATTTCTTCTGATAAGTTCTGTTACCGAATAATTTAAAAGCTTCAATTTTTCTTCAGAGACGCCAACTCCATTATCAGAAATATCAATATTAACTTCGGCGGTATCCATAGTAATTTCTATTTGAATTTGGCACCCCTGTGGATTGTGCTTTATGGAATTTAAAATGAGATTTCTGAAAGCTCGCTCCAATAGTTTTTCGTCCCCGTTTACCATAGTGGAGGAAGGAATACTATCGGAAATAAAATTGAAATCGTACAGGGAACTGTAGATTTCATGGTTCATATAATCCACAATAACCTCCCGCAGGATTTTTACAATAGAAATATCCTTTTTTTCCATAGGCACTAAATTATATTCTAATCGTGAGGTTAAATTTAAATCATTAACTAAATTTTGAATTTGAATACTATTACTTTGAATTAGTTCCAGCTCTTTTTTCTCTATATTGTCAAGATGCTTACTTTGGGAAAGACGATCAATATATCCTATAATCAGAGACAGGGGCGTTCTTATGTCATGACTGATTCCGGCAATCCAATTTGTTCTCATGGAATCTTTTTCTAATAGCTGTTTTGATGTTTTATTAACAGCTATTTTGATATCCAACAAATCCCCATTTTCTTTCAATTGAATTTTTTCTCCGTTTGAAATCCGGTATATAGCATTAGTAATGGGATTTATAGATTGCAATAGTTTTCTTTTTGATATCATATAGAGGATGAAAACAACCAATAAATTAAACAGTAAATAATACATTATATTTCGGGGCAAATTTTGTACTATCCGCACGTGAAAAGCATTAGTAGGAATCTTTCCATAGCTGTCCTTAGGATAACCCAGTACTAAAAGTCCTTTATTATTTATATAAGTGAAAACGGGATAGTCTTTTAGATAATATCGGGTAAACAAAGCAACGTCTTTTATGGAATATTTTATTGGAATTTCTTTCGGTAAATCCTTACTCCATATTACTTTTCCGGTTTTATCGTCAATGACCATAGCCCAAATTTTATTTTTTTCAAGCAGTGCAAGATCGTTCTTATCTATAACTACAACTGAATTATTTTGATTGATTTGATCTATTAATTTATTGCTAAGTTCATCCGGGGGAATGATAGAAGTAGTGATACTGATAGCTTTATAGTTCAAATAAGTGAATAATATTAAATTGATAATAAATAAAATAAACAAGGAAAGAGAAAAAGCAAGTAAGTTTTTGCGGATAAATCGTACTGTAGATTGCATGTTTTTATCTCCTTTCCACAATTAGCTTATATCCTAAGCCCTTAATGGTGATTAGGGATTCGGGACAGGAAGGGTTTTTTTCTATTTTTTCACGAATTCTTCTGATATGTGCCATTAATGAGTTTTCATATCCAAAATAAGCATCTCCCCAGACAGCTTGACACAAGCCGTCTATTGTAACAATACGGTTTGAATTTTGATATAAGGTTTGAAGGATGGAAAATTCCTTTTTAGTAAGAACAAAAACCTCTTTACCCTTTATGATCTCTCCGGTTTCAAATCGAATTTCCGAATATTTTAAAACTATAGTTTCCGATTTTTCTTTATAAGTTCTTCGGAGAACAGCTTGAAGACGGAGGACCAAATCTTTGGGAAGAAAAGGTTTTGTAATGTAATCATCCGCACCTAATGAAAAACCCTGATATTGATCGTTCATGGCATCTTTTGCTGATAAAAAGAGAACAGGGACATCCGATAATTTTCTGATTTTACTTAGAAATTGAAAACCGTCTCCATCAGGCAGCATGATATCTAAAATAATTATGTCCGGTTTGAACTCATAAAAACTATTTAAAGCTTCACCCATGTTTTTTGCTTTTACTATATTGGTATAACCTTCTTCTTGCAAAATAGTCTGAAGCAAATCTAACAATGCTTTTTCGTCGTCAACAAGAAGGATATGTTTGGTTTTAAGATAATCCATATTACTCAATAATACCACCTTCCAATGGAATTATATCATAATATTATTTTGTAAAAAAAATTATTCGCAAATTTAAGGTAAATTTAAGGATGCTGCAAGGGCAGTGTAAGGATTTTCTGATATGCTGTAGTCTCAGAAAAGGAGGAATAAAAATGACCATGATGATTGAAATTAAAAATCTTATAAAAAAATATGGCAGAGAAACAGTTGTCAATATTGATTCCTTACGGATAAAAGAGGGAGAAATATATGGATTTCTCGGACCAAACGGTGCCGGAAAATCTACAACCATGAAGATGATTTTATCTCTTGTCACACCTACTGACGGTAAAATTCAAATTATGGGAAGAGAAATGAATGATAATACGAGAGTAGCGCTTCTACAACAGATAGGTTCATTGATTGAAGGCCCTTCATATTATTCTCATTTGACGGGAATGGAGAATATGGAAATTATACAGGTTTTAAAGGATGTACCAAAAAAAAATATAGAGAAGGCTATTCAAATTGTAGGGTTAAAGAACCACATGAATAAAAAGGTAAAAAACTATTCTCTTGGCATGAAGCAAAGGCTGGGAGTAGCTATGGCCATTTCTAATTTTCCAAAGCTTATTATATTAGATGAGCCGACCAACGGACTTGATCCTGCGGGAATGGAAGAAATGAGGGAATTAATAAAGACTCTTCCCAAGGATTACGGAATGACAGTTATGATGTCCAGCCATATCTTAGATGAAGTGGAAAAAGTGGTGAGCAGTATCGGTATCATAAACAAAGGTCATATGATTTTTGAAGGAAGTTTGGCAGAACTGAAAAGAGACAACCATCCAAGTATTTATTTTAAAACATCCAATCCGCAGAAGACTTTTGTACTGTTTAAGGAAAAAAATTCTGAACTTAGGGAAGAAGGAGTATTAATATCAGATTTATCCGATAGTGAAACTGCCTATTGTGCAAAAAAAATTATTGATAGCGGAATAGAACTGTATCGGATGGAAGAGAGGACAAAATCATTGGAAGAGTTGTTTATTCAATTGACAGGAAAGAAAAGTTTATAAGAAAGAGGTGAATTCTGTGATAAATAAAATAAAAAAATTTTCAGTGGAAAATAAAAAATACCGCCATCTATATCTATCACTTATATTTCTTTTATTTTTATTTATGGATATGGGGATAGTTCTTATGACGGCTTTGGATTCGAATTTTCAGAGTACAATAAATAAACCGGAAAGCTATTCGTGGTTACAATTGATAAATAGTTATTTAATAGCAAAAACAATTTTTATGCCGACTTTACTTGCAGTCATTACAAGCAGAGTAGCTGATATAGAAAATAGAGGAGATATGTGGAAGGTGTTAAAGACTTCCGGATGGACTATGGAGGAAATATTTGATATTAAATTTTTATCCATCTTCATAAAATATATTATATTTCAAATTTTGGAAGGAATTTTGCTTGTGCTGGTAGGAAGGAAAGTCGGAATAACTATGCCAATACCCGTAGAGAGATTAACTGTGACTTTAATTTCCATTATAGCCATAAGCTTTGCCATTATGACTATACATTATTTTTTGGCTATGCGTTATGAAAATCAGCTTATTGGATTAGCTCTTAGTGTATGTGGCTCCTTATCTGGAATTATAGGAATACTTTTACCCTTCGGCATTAGTCGGTTTATACTTTATTCTTATTATGCTCATCTTATATCGACAGAATTTGTTAAGACTGGGAAGGACCAATGGGGGCTGAAATTAGTTCCTATGAGGTTATATCCTCTTTTGGTTTCTGTTTTACTCGGCATCTTTGTGTTTGTATGGAGTCGCCGAAAGCTGAAAAAATTAGATTTTTAGGAGGGCATATGATGAATTTAATCAGGATAGAATTTATGAAATTAAAAAAGTCAAATATATGGACTTCGGCAGTTATTATACCAATGATTTCTGTTTTTTTAGGAAGTGGAAATTACTATTTGAATAGAGAGATATTAAAAAGCCAGTGGTATTCTTTATGGACTCAAGTAAGTTTATTTTACGGTTTCTTTTTTTATACCATTACCATTGCAATTATATGTTCTTATAGTTGGAGAATGGAACATAAGGATAATAATTGGAACAGGATTTTAGCTTTACCCTATTCATATTTACAACTTATTATCTCAAAAATTGTCTCCATATCTATAGTTTCGTTGTGTATTCAAGCGATATTCTTGATATTTTATTATGTAACGGGAAAATTTATATTCGGATTTAAAACCGGATTTCCCCCTGAAGTATTTATTTGGGTGGGAATAAGCTGGATCATATCTATTTCTGTTTGCAGCATGCAATCTTTTATATCTATGAATATAAAATCTTTTTCTGTTCCTGTAGGCATTGCCCTGTTTTTATGTTTTATCGGAATCGGATTTTATGTTTTTAAGGGCTTGGGAGAAAATCTGGTATATTTTTTACCAAATTCATTATTGATAAAGGGAATGTCGTCAAATGAAACAGAAATGCTTAAAGTATCGGAATATATAAAGATGTTGATTTCAACTTTATTATTTACTGTATTTTTCATATATTTGTCAATAATAAGTATAAAAAAATAAGAAATTGAGCAGGGTATTTTAGACGAATAATAATTTAGCGTGGATTTTGTAACTTATTTGTAACCATAATGTAAATATCTTTTAAATACCTTTTTAACCGGATTATATAAAATAATATATGAGTGGTAAATTAATATTAACGGAATTTTTAATGATCTGGGGGGATTTATTTGAAAAAGTTTAATTTATTGGTTTTAATTGTTTTGTCATCTGTTTTAATTAATCAATCGTCGGTTCAGCCTGTTCAGAGCAGTCCATCACCATCAGCAGAAATTAAACCGGAAACAAGTGCTGCTGTTGTAAAAAATGACGGATTGTATTTGGTCGATTTGAATAAGGCAATTGATTCCAAACTTTGTGATGGTCAGATAGTTGGCCCGAAATTTTCTCCGAATGGGGAACATGTTGTATTTGTACGTGGCAATTCCATATATATCACTGATCTAAAAGGAAATCTAAATTTGGTATCAAGTAAATTTGAGAATATGAACGGTGAATATTACAGTTGGATTGATAATTCACGAATAGTTTATTCAAGTGAAAAGGGAGGATTATATACTTATGATGTTCAAAAGGGGATTACAAACGCGATAAAGAAGGGAGCAGAGTATTATTCCAATATGATTTATATATCCGATAATAACCTTTTGGCAGAAAAATATAAAGAATATACAAAACCTAACGATCCGGGAAGATATGTTAAGTGCTTCGGTATAGTGTTCATAGATTTAAAAACCGGAAATGAAGAAATTGTTATTCCTGATATCCCTGCAGACTGGGATGAGGACGGAGGAACAGGTGCAGGAATGATGCCTATAATTGCCGGAAAATCATATGACAGCTCTTATGTTTATATATTTAAACATTTTCATTCAGGTTCCATGTCGGCAGACGGGGTACCCTTCGGAGTATATGATGTTAAGAATAAGAAATTCATAAGCTTTGATAATGTTTCTACTACATGCAATAATGATAATATTTCACCGTCGCCGATTATCAATACTCAATTGGCGTTTACCCAAACTTCGGGAAGAATGATATGGAATGGAAACAGCGTTGGAATCTTGGATGTCAAAGATCATTCATTTAAAAGGCTTTCCGACAAAAATGTGAATGCCATGACACCAACCTTTTCACCTGACGGAAAATATATAGTATATTCTGCTTCTCCGGCTGTTACCGATGTTCTCGATGGAAAAGATTTTTTCCAAAAAGGAAGACAAAAAATATATGCTCAGAATATCGCTACAAAGGAAGTTACGGAATTGACTACGGCAAAAGACGGATTTGATTTCGGACCGAGATATATAAATAATGGGAAAACTCTTATATTTTTAAGATGGGATATGAAAGAATCAAATGATGAAAATTTTATCGTCTCTCTTTGGAAACTTGAAAATGGTAAAGAAACGTTGATCAGCAAAGATATAATGTCAGTGGCATACTACGGCCATATGAGTACGGAAGATTATATGGAGATAAAATAAATGATTTAAAAGCACTCCTGTTTTACGAAGGAGTGTTTTTAATTTACATATAGTTTTACTCATCTAAAAGTCTGCAAAAAGTTTTTATATCGGTGGTAGGCTCATAGCAGCTGAAATTTTTACAGACATAAGCGGTGGTTTTATAAGATACAAAGGCATCTGTCTGTTTGTTGTCCTTTAATATAAAAACAGTAAAAGGAAGAAACCTTCTGTTTATTTCATTTATCATATTTATTGTATTTTGATTTTCCGGTTCCCCTGCAATTACTATCTCGCTTCCTTTTAATTTCATGAACATATACCCGGACAGGAAGTTTATATGTGATTCGGGAGAGCTGTTTATATTTCCGCCGAAAAGATCCAAAAGTCTCGATGCTTTTGAATACAAATCGGAATTTTCGGTGAGCTTACTAAGTCTTATTAAATCAGATAAAGCTACGGAATTTCCCGACGGCATGGCTCCGTCATAGATTTCCTTAGGCCTGATTATAAGATTTTCGCTATCTTTCCCGTACAGATAAAATCCGCCTTCCTTTTCATCCCAAAACAATTCAGTCATTTGATTATTCAGATTTATCGCATTTTCAAGATATTTTATATTTAGTGTGGCTTCGTAAAGTTCTATAAGCCCCCATATGAAAAAGGCATAATCATCAATAAAACCCAAGTGATCAATGCTGCCTTCCCTATATCTCTCCATTAACCGTCCTTTATCTGAAAACATATTGTTTAATAGGAAACCGGCACACTTTTCCGCAGCAGCGATATATTTTTTTTCTCCGAAAGCTCTTCCTCCGAAGGCCATAGCTCCTATCATAAGGCCATTCCAGCTTGTGAGTATTTTATCATCCTTATGAGGATGGACTCTTTTTTCTCTGTAGCTGAACAGTTTTTTTCTTATTCCTTCAAAATTTTTATCCAGTTCTTCAAAGGATTTTATATCCTTGTCGATAAGATTGGGAATATTTTTACCGTTAAAATTTCCATTTTCGCTTATATTATAAAAATCAGAGAAAAATTTTGATTCCTCCTGAGTTAATAAATTTTCAACTTCTTTTTTATCCCAAACATAAAATTTTCCTTCTTCGCCTTCACTATCCGCATCTTCAGCACAGTAGAAGCCTCCTTCGGGAGAAGTCATATCTCTTAGAATATAGGCAAATATTTTTTCGGATATATCTTTAAAAAATTCTTTGCCGGTAGCAAGAAAGATTTCGGCACATACATGAGATATAAGGGCATTATCATAGAGCATTTTTTCAAAATGGGGAACAAGCCACTTTTCGTCTGTAGAATATCTTGAAAATCCGAATCCTATATGATCAAATATTCCTCCTCTGTACATGCCTTCTATTGTTTTTTCTACCATATGCAGAGCATTTTCGTCTTTGAAATATTTATAGTATCTAAGCAAAAAACTTAAATTATGAGGTGTGGGAAATTTAGGCCGAATTCCAAATCCTCCGTATGTTTTATCAAAATTTAAGTTAAAAAACCGGTAAGCTTTATCTAATATGTTAGGCTGCAATTTTTCGTTTTTATATCTGATTAAATTATTGTTAATACTTTTTGCAATCTCTTTTCCAGTTTCAATAAATTCTTTCTTTCTTGACTTCCAGATTTTTTCTGCCGATACCAATAAGTCAATAAGGCCTAAAACGCCATAATTACTTATTTTGGGAAGATAAGTCCCCGCATATACAGGTTCTTTATCATAAGTCATTATTATTGTAAGAGGCCATCCTCCTTGCCCGGTTAAACTTTGACAGATGGACATATAGATATTGTCGATGTCAGGCCTTTCTTCCCGGTCAACTTTTATGCTGACAAAATATTTATTGAGTATTTCAGCAACTTTCCCGTCTTCAAAGGATTCTTTTTCCATAACGTGGCACCAATGACAGGTGGAATATCCTATGGAAAGGAATACGGGTTTATCTTCGGCTTTCGCTTTATCAAAGGCTTCATCACACCAAGAATACCAATTAACAGGATTATAAGCGTGTTGAAGAAGATAAGGACTTTTTTCGTTTATCAATCTATTAGGTATTCTGTTATTAGCTGTCATGGGCATCATCTCCTTTCTATAGCTGTTTTCTTTATTATATCCCAAATAAAAGAAAGCTACTATAAAAATAGCTCATTACGAGCTGTGTTTAATTCGGCATTTCTTATCTATTATAATCACAGGCCTTGTAAGCATCGGTAATTTTTGAAATAACAAATTCTATTTTTGGGGGGGTATTGATTCATTAAGATTTCTTGCGTATTGTAAATTTGTGGCTTATAATTGACATAAAGAACAGGCATATGAAACTTCAAAGTTAAGATTATTGACTTAATTATATATGTAACGAAAGGAAAATATTATGCAAAAGTTAATTGAATACGCTAATGAAATTATGGAATATATTTCAACATATAAAGAAGTCAGGTCATGTACATTATATGGAAGTCTCGCAAATAATAACTTTGATGAATATTCGGACATAGATATTGAGATTGATGTATCAGGATACGACAATAGTTTATTTGTAACCAGATTATCGGAGATTATGGCAATTAAATATCCGATTATATTTTCTGACTATGCGCCAAGCCTTATTCCGGAGTCCTATGTAGTTTCTATTGCTATAGATGAGAACAATCCCTTTTGCGTAGTCGATTTTAAATGCGTTGCAAATCCGCATTACACCACTTTAGGTAAAAAAGACTTCATATTGGACAAGGTTGAGCATACTATGAAAATATGGACGGCTAATTGTAAGCATTATTTGCGTGGTATTGACTGTCAAAGTGATATTACAAAAATGGCAAAACGTATCATTGGAGCAGAGAAAATATCATATATGAGTGAACTTGAACTTCTTGATGTTACTCTAAATTGGCTTGAACAAAATTGTGAAGAAAAACATTATAAGTATGTCAGTAACTGTAGGAAATTTATTGAATAAAATTAGGTATATTTCTTGTTCTTCATAGTGTGTATTATTATTGTGTATGTAATTGTTTTAATAGTGTTATCGCTAAAATTGATTTGCTTTTTATAGATTCGAACAAAAAAATGCCTGCAGAAAATCTGCAGGCCTTATTTTTTGCTCTTAAAAATGTAGAATTAGTCTGAAATAATATGAATCAAAATAAATTAAAAAGATATAAAATGATTGACAATGAAGCAAAGCAATGGTATAGTAAATTTATAGAAAGATGAAAATAATGATCAATTAGTGAGGAAGGGGTAGAGCAATGGCAAGGATTAATATTGACGGAGAACAAAACGTAGAAGTAAGTAAAAAAATACCCTGTGAAAAACCGCTAAAACAACAACTTGAAATTATGGAAACATATACGAAAGCTTATAAAGAAAGTGAAAAACTTGATAAGGCAAGGCGTGAATTGAATTGTCTTAAAACCATATTTCCCGTATTGTTCCGTTCTATTGAAGATACGGACTTAATAGCAGGAAGACTTGATTATCTTCCCATTGGTTTTGGAAGTACTACAAGCATCGGAGGAGTGGGACATTACTGTGTATTCCATAAACTGAGGGAGTTTAAAGAACAGTTAAGTACTGAGGATGAGAAGAATAGAGTAGATGTTCTATATGATTATTGGCAGGATCATGATATTAAGTCAATCTATTGCCAAGATGTATTGAATGATACAACAACGGGACGATTTATAGATTGTAATTATCCTTTAATGGCTACAGCACGTCTAAGCGGCATGATGCTGAATTATAAAAGATTGATGAAATATGGTATTAACGGTTTAATTCGGATAATTCAATTGAAACCCCAGAATGAGTTTCTTTCTTGTTCTATAGAAGCATTAAACCTTTTAAAAGATGTGATAGACCGACAAAAGGAATTGGTTTTGGAGAAAATACCTTCTGCAAATACGGAACGTAAGAAAGAATTGGACCTTATGTTTAAAGATTTAGATGCAATTCGTGAAGAACCGCCTCATACCTTTCATCAAGCATTACAGCTATTTTGGATTTATGCCTTATGTGCCGGTGTAATTAATTATGGAAGATTGGATGATATATTAGGTACTTATTTAAAGCGTGATATTGATGAAGGGATAATTACAGAAGAAGATGCATACCGCTATTTAAAATCTTTGTGGTGGATGATTGAAAATCGCCGTACGACGGTTAACGGACGTATTATTGTGGGAGGAGAAGGGCGCGATGATGTGGAAGGCGCAGATTTGTTTACAAGGATTTGCCTCAAAGTATGTAAAAATACAAGATATGTAGAGCCTCAGTTTACGCTGCGTTTATATAAAGATACACCTGAGGATATTAAGGATATGGCTTACGATTGTATTTCTTCCGGAGCTACTTATCCTACCCTTTATAATGATGAAGTAAATGTTCCGGCAGTAGAATATGCTATGAGACTTGATAAAAAAACGGCTCAGCAATATGTACCTTTCGGGTGCGGTGAATTTGTTATCCAAGGAAAAAGTGTCGGTACCCCCAATACATTGTTGAATTTACTGAAATTGCTGAATATAACTTTGAATAAAGGTATAGATCCCATGGATGGTATTTATAAGGGGGGACCTATCCATATAAAACCGCTGGACGAATACAGGACTTTTGAAGAATTTTATAGTCAATATAAAGAACTATTGGATTACTATTTTGATTTAAGTATAGAGGCTCAGTATCATAGTTATGAAGTGATGAATAAGGAAGTGTCGTTTTTATTTACGAGTATTTTGATGGATGACTGTATTGACAGAGGGAAAGCATTGCTTGACGGAGGAGTGGAAATTTTAGGCGGAACAAATGAAACCTATGGAAATATCAATGCGTCAGACGCACTGTATGCAATTAAGAGCCTGGTCTTTGATCAGGAGAAATACACTTTGAAGGAGTTGAATGAAGCGGCATTGCATGATTTTGTAGGGTACGAAAAAATCAGAAAGGAACTCTTGGATGTTCCGAAGTACGGTAATGATCATAAAGAATGTGATGATCTTGCCAACGATTTGTATGAGTTTGTGGCTAAGGGTATCAGGCAGAGAGGAATTGGTAAAGGAATGGGATATTATTTAATTGTAATCAGTAACAATCAAACAAATACAGACTGGGGACATAAGACAAGTGCTTCTTTAGATGGAAGACGAAAAGGACAATATATGAATCCGGCCAATAATCCTCAAGGTGGTGCTGCCAAAAGCGGTCCGACGGCGGTCCTCAATTCTCTGTCGAGATTTAAAGCCAGGTATCACGGAGGAAGCGTACAGAATATTAGATTTACACCCCATATGATGAAAGAAGATAAAGAAAAGGTAGAGGCTCTCTTTGATGTATATTTCAAGAAGGGAGGGTGCCAATTGATGGTAACGGTGGTTGATCATGGGGTGTTGGAAGATGCACAGAAACATCCTCAAAAATATCCGGATTTGCTTGTAAGAGTGGCAGGGTACAGTGCAGTATTTGTAGATTTAACGCCGGATGTACAAGAAGAATTATTAAGCAGGGAGTTGTATGGCTAAAGATGAGAAGTGATATTAATTTAGAGCATCATATCAATAAAATTAAAATATTCAATATAGAAAAGTTTGCAACTCATGACGGTGAGGGTATACGCACTGTTGTATTTATGCAAGGGTGTCCCCTTCACTGTCCTTGGTGTTCAAATCCGGAATCTCAGTGTATGGATTCACATTTGTTTTATACCAAAAAGAAATGTGTGCACTGTCATAGGTGCGTACAGGTTTGTCCGACCCATGCAATTACGTTTTGTGAAGAACATTTTTCTTATGATAAAGAAAAGTGTATCCATTGCAAACAATGCGTCTCCAATTGTTTCAATGAAGCAATTGAGTTTTCGGGTATTTTAAAAACAGTGGAAGAAATTGTAGCAGAAGTAGAAAAGGATAAGGATTATTATGATTATACCGGTGGTGGAGTTACCATATCAGGTGGAGAACCATTTCTGCAATTTGACGGCTTTTTAGAATTGTTGAAAGCATTGAAAAAGGAATCATTGAATATTGCAGTTGAAACAACGGGACAATGTACCCTCACACATCTGAAGCAGGCTATTCCATATATAGACACATTTCTATTTGATGTAAAGCATACGGATAAAGAGGTACTTAAATCTGTAACAGGCGGAGATTTGGATATGATATTGAATAATCTCCGTTATATTGCAGAAAATTATAAGGAACGTGTTATTATAAGAGTTCCTGTTATTCCTAAGTTTAATTATGAGAAAGATGTTTTGGCTTCGATTATAAAATTGGGAAGCGAACTCCGCGTAAAGGAGGTCCATTTACTGCCCTATCATACCTTGGGTAAAAATAAATATGAGAAGATGCAAAAGCCTTATAGAATGGAAGGAATTCCTACAGTAAATAAAAGTGAATTGTTGTCATATATAGATATAGGAAAGGTCCACAATGTAACTGTAAAAATAGGCGGTTAGAGAATTGAAATATGAAATGAGATAAATAGCTTTGAATTAATTTGAATTGAATTGTTGACACAGGTAGCCATTCTTTGTTACACTAAAATTAGTATAAGATATATCAGTATATCAAATGGAGGCTATTATATGCTATTACAGGAGAGACTATACCATATTATGAATATTATTCATTCAAAATCCTTTGTAACAATTAAGGAGCTCATGGATGAACTGGATGTATCAAAATCAACTATTAATAGAGATTTGATCGAATTAGAAAAACGCGGTATGGTAAAGCGTGAACGGGGCGGAGCAACGGCAGTGGAAATATCCAAGACCTTATCTACCTTTAATGAAATGCCTGTTGTTGATAAAGAAAACCTCAGTGCAGATGCGAAAAGAATTATATGTGAGAAAGCAGTAGAAAATGTAAAAGATGGAGATTGTATTTATATAGACGGAGGGTCAACACCGGCTTATTTGATACAAGGACTTCTTAGAAAACGTGTGAAAATTGTTACTGCAAGTACCTATTTATTGCGTAAGATTCCCTCCAGCTTTCAGGAAGAAGTTTATTTATTGGGAGGAGAATTCCATTTTGGTTATGATATGAGCGTAGGAACTATGGCATGTGATATGCTGCACAGTTTCAATTTTGATCATGGTTTTTTCAGTACAAATGGTATAAATCTGGATACAGGAGAAGTATATGTGTTTGATGTAAAGGTGGGTGCTGTTAAACTGGAGGCTATGAAACGTTGTAACCGTAATTATCTGTTAGTTGACGATTCAAAGTTTAATGTGAAGGCATTATGCACATGGACTGAGTTAAGTGCATTTACAAATGTGTATGTGAATATGTTCTCTAAAGAAAGGAAATTACCGGACAATTTTATTATATGCAGCTGATTATGCAGATGATAAATACACCGTCATCCTGCTTGTGATAAATATGAGTTTACGTATATGATAAGCAAGATGACGGTTTTTTACAGCCATTGATGAATTAAAATGAATTATAATAATATAATACGAATTATGAAGATTTATACTGAAATAGATAGATTGTATAATGAGAGGGGAGGTGATAGCTATGGGTAGAAAAATCATATTTTTTGATATTGACGGAACACTAACAAAATGTGAAAAAAATATCCATAAACCAACACCGGAAACAATAAGGGCAATACGGAAATTAAAAGAAAACCGTATTTATGTGGCGATTGCAACGGGACGATCCAAATGCTTTATTCAAAAAAGCATACTGGAATTAGAACCGGATATTTTAATTTGTAATAATGGAGCTTATATTGAAATGAACGGTGAGGTAATTAACAGTAAGCCGATTTCAAAAACATATGTTGTGGATATTGTAAATACCGGTAAAATATATGAAATTCCCATAGTATTGGAAAGTCCGGAATGTTGTTATGCAGTTAATATGAGTTTGGAAGAGAGAAAACGATTGATTCGAAATATTGCGGTAGAGAGTAGATTCATTAAGACAGTAGATGAGCAGAAATCGTTTTTAGAACAATTTCAGATTTACAAATTGATTGTTATACTTCCTACTAAAGAGAAATTTGACATTATTAATCGCAAATATGGAAATGAATTTAATATATTGAGACAGCAATCATTTTATTCTTATGACTTTTATCCGAAAAATGTGTCAAAAGGTAAAGGAGTACGGATTATTAAAGAATATGTAGGAAACAAGTTGACGGAAAGTTATGCCTTTGGCGATGACGTAAATGACATGGAAATGTTGAATGAAGCAGATATTGGAATTGCAATGGGTGACGGCAATGAAGAATTAAAAAAGCATGCAGACTATGTAACGGAACCATTGGAACAAGAAGGCATTTCTAAAATGCTAACTCGATTGGAACTTATTTGAAATTCAGATAAGAATTTTATAAAAAAGGCTTCAATAGAAGCACAATAAATTAAGGAGGAACATGATTTTCATATGGGTTATAGAAAAGGAAAGAATTTATAACAAATAAAGTTAAATTATAAAATTTAAGGAGGGTATTATAATGAGAAACATATCACAATTTCTTTCCTCAGAACTTGTAAAAATCAATTTACAATCTAAGGACAAGAAGTCAGCAATTAAAGAGTTATCAGGTCTTTTTGAAACAAAACAAATTATTAAAGACAAAAACCAATATATTGCTGATGTTTTAAAACGAGAAGAAGAAGTTTCAACAGAGCTGGACAATGGTGTAGCAATACCTCATGCCAAATCAGCAGCAGTCATAAAACCGGCAGTAGCTATCGGAATATCCCGTAATGGGATAGATTTCAGCGGTGAGGGCAGACTGAGTTATGTTATATTTTTGATTGCTATACCTCAGAATGCAAACGATACGCATATTTCAATTCTAAGTAATCTTACATCTCATTTATTAGAAACTGATTGTATTCAAAAGATAAAAGGCGCAAAAACAGAGCAAGAGGTTGTTGACATATTTTCAAAAGAAATAGAGGAAGAACATCAGACAAGAAAAGGGGGAAGATTTTTAATAGGGGTTACAGGATGTACCGTTGGAGTGGCTCATACTTATTTAGCACAAAAAGCATTGGAGAAAGCTGCTAATGAAATAGGAGTTACAATAAAGGTAGAGACAAACGGTTCAATTGGTATAGAAAATTCACCGACAAAAGAAGAGATTGAACATGCAGAAGGAATTATTATTGCCAGTGACAGAGAAACGGATATGGAACGTTTTGCCGGGAAACGAGTTATAAATACAAGTGCGAAGAAAGGAATTGATGAGCCCAAAGAATTGATTATGCAAATTCTTGATAAAAAAGCACCCATTTATAAGCACAATCAGAAAAAAACGGTTACCCATTTTGAAGAATCTGACACAGAGTCACAGCATAAATCATTGTACAAAGTGTTGATGAGCGGAGTATCTTATATGATTCCTTTTGTTGTTATAGGAGGATTACTAATTGCCATATCTCTTGCTATAGGAGGGGAACCGACACCGAATGGTTTAGTAATTCCGGAAGGGAGTTTTTGGAATAAAATTTCTGCTGTAGGAAGTACCGGTTTTACTTTAATGATTCCTATACTGGCTGGATATATTGCAAGTGCAATCGGTGATCGTGCCGCATTGGCTCCGGGCATGATTGGCGGTTGGATTGCAAATAACGGTTCTTTTTATAATTCCACTGCCGGTACCGGTTTTATCGGAGCAATAATAGCAGGACTTTTAGTCGGATACTTTGTAAAGTGGTTAAAACATTTTAAATACCCAGAAGCAATTCAGCCTTTAGTACCGATTATGTTGATTCCTATTACGGCTTCATTATTTATTGCCTTTATTTTTATATTTATTATTGGAATGCCGATTTCTTCACTGATGACAGCTCTTAATGCCATGCTTCAAAGATTATCCACAGGGAGCTTAATAATATTAGGAATTGTAGTTGGATTAATGCAAGGGTTTGATATGGGTGGACCATTTGGGAAAGTGGCTTTTATGTTTTCTGTAGGATTGATTGCAGAGGGTCAGCCTCAATTTATGGGAGCTCAGGCCTGTGCAATTCCGGTAGCTCCCTTAGGAATGGCATTAGCTACGTTTCTGGACCGCAAACATCGATTGTTTCAATCAGAAGAAACAGCAAATGGTAAAGCAGCATTGGCTATGGGATTAGTAGGAATATCAGAAGGGGCAATTCCTTTTGCTGCCAGTGATCCATTTACAGTTATCCCGGCTAATATGATAGGTTCTGCTGTAGCATGTACTATGGGATTTTTGTTTGGAATTACGGATACGGTAGCCCATGGAGGGCCCATTGTATTATTGTTAGGAGCAGTAAATAAACCGCTGATTGGACTGTTATGCATGATGGTCGGCGCATCCGTAACAGCATTAATATGCTTGACATTAAAAAAATATAAGTACAGCAAAGTCGAAAAGAGTTATAATTAATTATTGTATAGTATCCAAGAATTGATTGATTAAATCAATAAATATCGATAATTAATATAAAAAGGGAGAAAAAACAATGGACGAGAAGAAGGAAAAACTGCTGGATTCTATGAAAAAAGGATTAATTGTGTCATGCCAGGTACAACGTGATGATCCGATTTATACAGATGATATAGCGGTTAAAATGGCGGAGTCTGCACAATGGGCCGGAGCCGTTGGAATCCGTGCCAATTCACCTGAACAGATTCGGGCAATTAAAGAAAAAGTCGATTTGCCTATGATTGGATTGTATAAGATATGGCATAAAGATACAGATGTATTTATAACTCCTACTTTAGACGCTGCCAGAGAGGTATGGGAAGCGGGTGCGGATATTATTGCGTTGGATTGTACGGCACAGATAACTCATGAAGGTAGGCCGGCTTGGGATTTATTAAAGATAGTAAGAAGGGAAATTCCGGAAGCCATTATTCTTGCAGATATCTCGACGTATGAAGAAGCAGCAAGAGCAATTGATAATGGAGCAGATATTGTGGCGCCGACTTTATATGGATATACTAAAGAAACAGCTCATATCGAGGGGCCGGATTACCGTACGCTTGCAAAGATGTGCAGGAATTTTAAAGATTCAGCCTATGTAATAATGGAAGGCCATATATATACTCCGGAAGATGCCATGAAATGCATTTACCTTGGTGCTCATGCTGTGGTTGTAGGGAGTGCAATTACACGTCCTCATTTGACGGCGAAACGTTTTGTAGACATGTTGAGCGGATATCAAAGCAATTGGCGGGATTCAGAAAGGGCAAAACATTTAATTACGGAATGAGAAGGACATGAAAGATGAGACTTGTGAAATAGACGGAAAACTTTTTATTAGTCGCCACTGCTGATTTATAAGCAGTGGCGATGTTAAATAAGGTAATAAAATTTGAAAATACCAAATGGAAAGCTTATAATAAGACAAGTAACATTTATATATTGGGGAGATATAATAATGGGCGATTTTATGATTGGGATGTATGGAAAATATGATGATAAGAAATTTGACAGGGATTTTAGGAAAGGGTTTTACGGAATAGAAGCATGTTTGTTTGAGGAGGAAGGGGATATTGAAAGATTATGCAATAAGGCCGATAAAGAAGGGTTTAAAGTTGGCATTCATTTTCCGTTAAGATCAGGCATATCGAAATTAAGGGATCCTCAATTTTTGTCTATAGATAAAGGCGTAAAAGAAAAAGCCTATGAATATATAGAAGAAGAATTAAGATATATCAAAAATGAAGGAATTAAGCCGGAATATATTTTATTCCATTATCCTAAGCCGGTTATAATTAAAGATGATTTTGATATAAATAATTGGGGGTTTTGTGATAGAAGTGAGTATATTTATGAATCGGAGTATCCATGGCATGAATTTACAGAAAATAGCGAATTTTTATTTAATTGGTTATCTCAAAAAAGTATTGAATATGACTTTATTCCAGTATTAGAATTTGATGCTTTGAATAAATATATATGTAAATTTAATTTTCTTGAAGAACTTTTGGAAAGATATAAAAGGATTAGGATTTGTTTAGACACAGGTAGATTGCATATACAAAATAGAATAGATTTGGATTTTAATGACATTGAAATTGTTAAAAGATTTTCAAAATATACAGATGTTGTACATCTGTGGAATATCAGAGTAGGCAGTATCAGTCACTTTCCTGCATTAAGTAATTTAAAACCTGAAGAAGGTTGGGCACCGATTAGGGACTATTTAAGAATAATCAAAGATGAAAATCCCAATGTAAAGATAATGTTTGAACATAGGTCGGATTTGATAAGTGATGAGGAATTAGGTGACTGCTACTCATGGATTAACTCATTAATTAAATTATAGTAGGGAGACTTTCCATTAACCGTCATAATCGAATTTTATAAGACAAGTTTGCCTAATATCACACCTCCGAAACTTAAAAATAGATTCAATAGAGTATTTAAAGTACATAATACATAGTTACCATTATTAAGAAAAGTAATAGTTTCATAACTGAAAGTAGAAAATGTTGTAAGCCCTCCTACTAATCCTGTTGTAAGAAATAATCCGCCAACCCCCACATAAAGTAATTTTTGCATTTAAACTATCTCCTTTTTTGAAAAATAAAAAAACTCCTGCTTATTATTAAGGAGGAGTCATTAGCAAAAAGCATTTAAAGGTGAACTCCATCACCTGAATTTTATTATACTTTATATCAAACTAAAAATCTACAATAATTTTTAGTTTATTAAGATATTTAACATTAACACTCTCTGTCGATATATGATTTACTTTTATATGATATTAAAGTTTTAAATTTGTTGTATAGAGGGTGCTTTTCCCACTTATGAAGTTCGTTTGTAACCATAAAGGACAGTACTTGAAAGAAGGCAACAGTATAAATTGATTTCAGATATGGATTAGGCTGAGAAGTAAAACGCAGAGCATGTTGTTCGTCCACTGTTTTATTATTTGTGATAATAAATGCACGATCAGTTATACTGCGTACAGCATGATAAATTTCTATTGTACGTTGAGATGTTGAGTCTTCATTATCAATGAAAAAGAGAGTATACAATGGATTTAGTTGAAGATTTGGTCCATGTAAAAATTCTTCTGCCTCATAGGCAACTGCCGGAATCTGGATTGTTTCTCCGATCTTTAAGGCCCCTTCAAGAGCTGCTCCAAAACTAATTCCGCATCCACAAACATAAGCGTTTGTCATGGAAGTAAATGATTTATAATTATCTTTGAATAATTTGAGGGTGTTTCTTGTTATTTCCTCATAGGTAGACATTGAATCTGAAATTTGGTTAAGTAACATAGCTTTTTCTTCTGATGTCAGATTTCCCTTTATATAAGAAGCCTCAACTGAAAATAACATAAGAAAGACAGACAAAGTAACTACACCTTTAGTTACATAACCTACGGTTTCTATTCCGCAGCCATAATCAATGATATGAGTTGCATAATCTTTAAAATCACTGTCTAAATTTGCAGTAACCCCTATAGATTCAATCTTTAATTCGTTTAACTTTTTTAAAGAATCGATTGAATTCGTACTACATCCGCTTTGAGATATTACTATTGCAAAATCATCATCTTTTAAATTCGATTCGTAATAATTAAAGGTAAAAGGAGAAATTATCTTTACTTCAATGTTTAAATATTTTTCAATAAATAATTTTGCACACTGAGATGCATTGTAGGATGAACCTGATGCAATGATCCAAAGCCTTTTATAGTCCTTTTTCAAAAATAGATCAACTAAATTTTTTGTAATGTTAAAAGAATTTTTAACATTATTTCTGACTGCTTGCGGTGTTTCATATACGTAATCCAACATTGTCATTTTTTTATCAGACATAATATCGCCTCCGTTTATACTCATGTAATTATATTTATTATTATTTCAATTAATTTTTAATATATGACAGCTCCATAGATGAAAATTAATTTCTAATAATGGAATTTCTAAGTTTAATGACATTCGTATTAAAATCTTCATTATTAAATAAACTGCTCGTTCCGGCAACAAAGACATCTGCTCCAAGTTGACTCATTTTACCACTGTTTTCAAAACTGACATTACCGTCGACTTCAATTAATAAATTCGGATTAAGATAATCTGCCAATTTTCGAGTTTGTTTTATTTTATTTAAGGTATAAGGTATTAGCTTTTGACCTGCGAATCCAGGATGGACCGTTAAAATAAGAACAAGTTCTATTTGTTCAATATAAGGAATCAATGTTTCAACGTCTGTTTTAGGTTTTAAGGCAATTCCTGCTTTCGCGGGAATCGAATGAATTCGTTTTATTGTGTTTAACGGATTTTGACTTGCCTCTATATGAAAAGTAACGATATCATTAGGATTGAATTTAAAAAAATCAATTTTAATATTTGGATTGGTTACCATCAGATGAACATCTAAAGGAATATTGGTTCTTTTATGCAAATAACTAACAAAATCCGTTCCGAAGGCAAAGTTAGGAACAAATTCTCCATCCATTATATCAACATGAATATAATCAATTGAATTTTCTTCAAAAGATTTTATATTTTTGTCAAAATTGGCCCAATCTCCGCACATTATAGACGGGGATATAAATTTATTCACAAATATCACCTCAATGTAATTACATTATAACATAATTGTAATTTCATTATAACATAATAACTTATTATGTCAATTATTTAAACGGGAATGATATAAAATAATTTGAAAAGTTAAACTATTTTAATAATATAAATTAAAAAGATATTGACTAAAATAATATTGTTATATTATAATGTAATTACAATATAACAATATAGGAGGAAATTGAATTGTTGACAGTTAAAAAAATAGCTAAGATTATTGATCATACGATATTGAAGCCAAATGCGACATCCCTTGAAATTACTAAGGCTTGTAATGAATGTAAGAAATATGGATTTGGAATGATTGCCATAAATTCAGCTCAAGTAAAATTTTGCAAAGAGCAACTTAAAGGGACTGGTATACATGTAGGGGCTGCTATCAGTTTTCCCTTAGGGCAAACTACATTAGAAACTAAATTATTTGAAACAAAAAACTCCATTGATAATGGCTGTGATGAGATTGACTATGTAATTAATATAGGCGAGTTAAAAAATGGGAATATTAAATATATAGAAGAAGAAATGGAGGCTATGGTGGACTTATGTCGTGACCGCAATATAATTTCAAAAGCGATATTGGAAAATTGTTATTTGGAAAAAAATGAAATTATTGAATTATGCAAAATTGCATTAAAAATAAAGCCGGATTTTATAAAGACATCCACCGGGTTTGGAATAAGCGGAGCAAAAATCGAAGACGTTAAGTTAATGAAGAGCATTGTTAAAGATGAAGTTGGAATTAAAGCGGCTGGGGGAATTCGTGATCTAAATACTTTTTTAGAAATGATTGATGCAGGAGCAACCAGAATAGGGACAACAAGTAGTATAAAAATTATTAAAGAATATCGAAATAGTAAGGGAATACAGAAATAGTTTTGACTATATATGGTATTGATGAATCAATATTTATCTGAAAATATAGAATATTTTTAAAAAATATATATTAATTATATAATTATAAGTAGAATTGATATATATTTAATTTATGGGGGAGTGGTGGAGAATGAAAACGCCGAATATTTTGTGGACGCGAATAGACAACAGACTGGTACATGGACAGGTAGGTGTAACTTGGACGACAACAATTCGGCCGAATTTAATGATTGTTGTTGATGATGAAACGGCAAATGATAAAATTCAACAGGAGTTAATGCAAATGACGGCTGAATCAGTTGGAGTAGGAATACGTTTTTTTTCGGTACAAAAATGTATTGATGTTATTTTTAAGGCATCTCCTTCTCAGAAAATATTTATTATTGCAAGAACTCCAGAAACAGTGAGGAAACTTGTTGAAGGAGGGGTTCCTATAAAATTGTGTAATATTGGAAATATGCATTATTCGGAAGGGAAAAAAGTATCTCGTGATGTTCATGTTTATCTTGATGAAAAGGATCTGGAAGATTTAAGAGCAATTCGAAATATGGGAGTTGATGTTTTCATACAGATAACTCCAAATGATCATAAGCTTGATTTTGAAATTTAGTTTTAAACAGGCCCTAAATTGGTTTGCTTTTTATGGTTTTATAAACAAATCAATTTTTAAAATATAAACTATTATGAAAGGAGAGAAAAGTTATGGAAATCACATTATCACAGGGTCTGCTATTGGCATTGATGACATTTATATGTGGAATAGATGCCGTATGGGAAGCATTTTTTATCTTCAGACCTATCGTTGTATGTTTTTTTACAGGAATTATACTTGGCGATGTACAACTTGGTTTGGCAGCAGGTGCTGTTTGCGAGTTGACCTATGTTGGACTGACCACGGTTGGCGGCACTGTTCCACCTAATCCGTTAGTTGCGGGAGTCATGACAACAGTGCTGGCTTATACGAGTGGAGTACCCGTTGCTACGGCCTTAGGATTATCTCTTCCCTTTGCACTTTTAATGCAATATATCAATATTTTCTTTAATTCCACATTTTCAGGAGTCATGAGTAAATTAGATGATTATGCTGCTAAAGGAGAAACAGGACCTTTTGTTAGAACTATAACCTGGATGGGACTTGTGGTTGCTCTATCTTATGCAATCGTAATTTTCTTATCAGCTTATGCAATACAGGAGCCCATCAGTGCATTTGTCAATTCATTCCCTGCATGGTTAGTTCATGGTTTTGAAGTCGCAGGAGGATTATTGCCGGGTGTTGGTTTAGGATTATTATTGAGAATCATGCTTAAAACTGAAAATGTAGGATATTTATTCATCGGATTTTTGATTGCTTCATTTTTACCGTTACAAAATGTATTGCCTATAGCAATTGCAGGAGCAGCTGTTGCTATTATTGGATATGTTAACGATAAGAACAAAATTATTCCGGGTGATACGGGAGGTGACGATGATGGGGGAATATAGAAATAAGCTATCTAAAAAGGATATTACAAAGCTGGGTATTATTTCAACAGCATATCAAACAGGATTTAATTATGAACGTATGCAGGCCGGTGGGTTTACTGCCAGTATGATTCCAAGCTTTAAAAAGATATATGGCGACAATAAAGAAGAGATTTCAAAAGCTATGACAAATAATATGGATTTTATAAATACGGAACCTCATATGGGGACATTTCTTATGGGATTAATTGTATCTCTTGAAGAAGCCGGAGAAGACCGTAATTTAATTAAGAATTTAAAAGTTGGATTGTTTGGACCTTTAGCAGGCCTTGGGGATGCCATATTCTGGTTTACCCTATTGCCTATTAGTGCAGGTATTTGTTCGTCTTTAGCTCAGGAAGGTTCAATTGTAGGTCCAATTCTTTATATGCTTATATGGTTTATTGCCTGGTATTCAAGGGTTTGGTTTGCAGGATTTGGATATTCCTTAGGAGTAAATGCAATTTCAACAATCCGTAAAAATGCCGGTGCTATTACAAATGCAGCAGGAATTCTCGGCGTAATGGTAGTAGGCGGATTGATTCCAAGCTATGTTAGTATTAATATTTTATCTTCTATTCCTCTTGCAAAAGGATCATCCTTATCGATTCAGAAAGATTTCTTTGATAAGATTTTGCCCAATCTTTTGCCTTTAGGTTTTGTATTTTTCACTTATTGGCTGTTGAAAAACAAACGTGTTAATATAGTTCTTCTTATTGTTTCGATTATCTTAGTTTCAATACTTTGTTCAGCCTTGGGAATTCTTTAGATGTTTTTGTATAGAAGGCTTATCTTTTCAATTGAAGATTAGCCTTCTATATTCCATATACAAATAACTTTAGAAGATGGGGGATTATAAAATGTACGATACTTCAAAATCTCAAATGTGGAAAGAAATATTTGAACAACCACAAGCAGTTGAAAATGCTGTTAAATTTAATATGGAGACGATTAAGTCCATTGCAGCCGAGGTAAAGAAAAGAAAAATAAATACAGTAGTATTTGCTGCCAGAGGTTCGAGTGAGCATGCATGCCAAGTAGGTAAATATTTATTTGAAATCTATTGTGGAATGACGGCATCTATTGCTTCTCCGTCGGTTATTACGTCTTATGAGGCAATTCCTGATTATAGTAATATACTTTTAATTGGAGTTTCTCAGTCGGGAGGAGCTCAAGATGTTTATGAAACAATGAAGGCATGCGAAAATCAAGGAGGAGTTTGTGTAAGTATTACTAATGTAAGAGATTCCTTAATGACCAGAGTAGGAAGTTATTATATGAACTGTGAATGTGGCCCTGAGCTGAGTGTCACTGCAGCAAAGTCGTACATCACTCAACTTGCGATTATTTCTGCTTTAGCTGCTTATATAAGCGATAACAACGATTTTATTGATGAAATATTGCACTTGAAAGAAATTGTAAGTGAATCCTTGTTGATTGAGGACCAAATAAGAAAAATTATTCCTCTTTACAGAAATGCAAGTAACATACTTATATTTGGGCGCGGCTTATTGTATGCTCTTGGGTTAGAGACAGAATTAAAAATTCAGGAAACAAGCTACTTAGATGCAAAATGTTATGCTTCCAGTGATTATCAACATGGACCTATTGCCGCAACTCGAAGATTTATACCAACAATTTTCTTTATAGCTGATAACCATACAAACGATAGTATCATTAGTTTATATAATCGTCTTAAAAAAGAATATAAGATATTTAGTACGGTTGTTACAAACAATAAAAATTTAATAAAAGATGCTGATGAAATTATTGAATTGCCGACTAATCATGAAGGTTTAAAAGCGGTTTTCTCTTGTACAATATTTTCTCAAATGTTCTCTTGTCTCCTTTCTATAGCAAGAGGATATAATCCGGATGCTCCGGAAGGAGTATCAAAGAAAACTGTGACCAGATGATGGAACTTAAAAAATTAAATCAAAAAAACGAGTTGGAGTTAAATTCAATAATTTCTAATTTTTTTCATCAACCTGTAGATCGTCAGAAATCAGTTAAATTTTTATCTGATAAGAGAAATATAATTTATGCATGTGTTGAAGATGAAAATGTTGTTGCCTATGTATTAGGTTATCAACTGCCGAGAATTGATAATGGGAATGATATGTTATATATACATCACGTATGTGTATCCGCAGAATATCGGAGAAAAGGGATTGCTAAAAAATTATTAAATATGGCCCTTGAATATGCCCAAAAAGAAAATCTTCATTATGTTTATCTGATCACCCAGACCGATAATTTACCTGCACGCAGGTTGTATGAAAGCTGTAATGGATATAACCATCCTAAAAATAAAGAACTTTATTATTGGTATTTTAGTGCGAAAGGATTAAATAATGATTAATTATATTTATATTTTCTCTTAATATGTACTTTGTCTTAAATAGGTTCTAAAAAAGGCTTCCTGAATATATTAATGTTTTAATAGAAGCCTTTTTACTATTTATATGCCATCTTCATAATTTTCTTCTGTGAAATCGAACTTTTTAAATTGAAATAAACGCATTTGTTCTTTCCCTGTAGATATACATTGATTAATAAGGGAAATCATGTCGTTATTTTCTTTTTCCAACATACTGAATTCCAACAACAGAGGTAAATTTGTACCATAGATAATGTAACAGTTTTTTAGTTCTACTGTCAAAGTTACGGAAGTTTTAAAAGGGGTACCCCCCATGATATCGGTAAAAATCACGATTGAGTCACACAAACTTAATTTTTTTAAAACTTGTTTTAATTCTTTTTCTAAATCTTCCGGCGAATTTTCAGGGGAAAAGTCAACTGCAAAAATGTTTTCCATTTCTCCGACAATTAATTTTAATGAGCTTAACATCCCGGATGCAAACATTCCGTGCCCCGTTATAATTGTTCCAATCAATAGTTATCACCCTTTCGATTGTAATAACATTATTATAATATAATTGGGGGAAATAATAAAGAATAAAATTATAATAAAATGCATAAAATTGAGGTTATTCACCATATTACTCTTAACTTGAACATTCATATTTAAAATGATAATATAATAATATAAATTTGTGTTATTATGTTATCACATAATTTTTGAGAGGAAGAATTATATGGAATATATTAAAATTAATAAGCATATTTCTACACCCTTTTATTCCCAGATAAAGGATTGCATTATAAAAGCTATCGAAGATGGAACGATTAAAGCTAATGATAAATTGCCAACCGAGCAAGAATTATGCGAAACTTTAAAAATTTCAAGGCCAGTAGTAAGACAAGCTTATGCAGAGCTGCTTTCGGAAGGAGTTATCGTTAGATATAAAGGAAAAGGGACTTTTGTTAGAGAAAGAGAAGTGAGAGAAAATTTCTTTAAAGAATTATCGAGTTTTTATCAAGAAATGAAAAGAGAGGGATTAAGACCATCCACCAAGGTATTGGAGTTAAAAAAGGTAGGATATGACGAAGCAATTTTCTCTCCATTGGAATTAAATGAGGATGAAGAATGCCTCCATATTAAAAGATTAAGATATGGAAATGATATTCCAATTGTGCTCGTGGATACTTATATACCGTTAAAATATTTTGACGGATTAGAAAATTATGATTTTGAGAATTTATCTCTATATGATATTTTTGAAAAAGATTATGATACCACTGTATTTAAAGCCAATAGGTTTGTTTGCGCAAGAATTATAAATAATGAGGATGCAAAATTATTGCAAGTAAAACGAAATACTGCAATTCACTATGTGAAAACTATTGCTTTTGACCAAATGGATCGGGCTATTGAATTATCAATAGCTCGTTATCCGGGAGAGAGGAACACTTTTGAAGTCCAAATTGATAAAAGGTGACAGAGGGAAAAGAATAAATGGGAAGTGGGGTAAACAATACTGGAATAGAATCCCAAAAGAAGGTTTAGATAACATTTCTTTGGGATTTTTCTATGTCATAAAGAATTGACTTTTCAGTTTATAGAATATATAATAAAAAGCAACAATTGTATATACAATATTACATTTTTAGACTTTTTATCGATAATTAAATAATAACTGAAGAAGGGAGGGTAAGTGTAATGACAAATAGAGAAATAATCATAAAGGAAGTAAAAGAGAATAACTTAGAAAGAATAAACAACGGGATAAAAGAATTTGGAATAACTGCTCAGGAATTGTTTGAAAAGACATCGATTAACAGAAGCTTGATAAGCCATTGCCTCAGTGTCCTTAACAAAGAAGGGAAAATTATAAAAATTAATACGAGACCGGTATATTTTATAGATTTGGAAATCTTTGAAAATAGTTTTGATGTTGAATTGAGAGGGGAATTAATTTATAAAAATTTTGAAGAATTAATGGAAATAAAAGAAAAACAAAAAGATCCCAAAATTTTTTTGAAGAACGAAGAAAACGTTTTTATGGATGTGATTGGATATAACGGTAGTTTGGCTTATCAAATTGAACAGTGCAAGATTGCGGTAAAGTATCCTCCAAAAGGTTTATCCATTCTTATTGTAGGTTCTACCGGATCAGGGAAGAGTTTCTTAGCAGGAAAGATTTATGAATATGCAAGGGCTAATGGATATATAAAAAGAGATGCTCCATTTTTAACTTTTAATTGTGCAAAATATTCTAACAATAAAGAGCTCCTATCTGCAGCGTTATTTGGATATAAGAAGGGAGCTTTTACGGGAGCTGAAACTGATAGAGAAGGTATTATAGAAAATGCTGATGGTGGTTATGTTTTTTTGGATGAAATACACCGTCTCCCTCCGGAAGGACAAGAGCAACTTTTCTTTTTCATGGACAAGGGAATATTTGCGAGAATTGGAGAAAACGAAGTATATAGAAAGGCAGACGTTAGGTTTATATTTGCAACTACAGAAGATCCAAAGGCTGTTTTATTGAATACTTTTTTGAGAAGAATTCCCATAATAATAAAGAAACCGCCGTTAAGAGACAGGCCTCTTAACGAAAAATTTCAGCTTATATATCATTTTTTTAAAGAAGAGTCACATTTGATAAGCCATAATATAAGAATATCGAGACACGCTCTAAAAATACTTATGGACGCTGATTTTGAAGGAAATATAGGGCAATTGAAAAATGATATCACAATTACATGTGCCAGAGCATATAATAGGGAAGACATTATGGAAAGAGGAGAAAGGGAGTTTATAGATATTGATTTTATGATGCTTCCAGAATATTTAGTAAAAAATGCTATAAATAGTAAGACAAACTATATAGACAGTCTTTATAAGGGATATATAACAGAAGACCTGATAATAAACAAATCTGATGACATAAATTTTCTTGAGAAAAATTTTGAAAATGAAATTCATATCCAATTTTATGATTCCGTGTTGAAATTACTTTCTGAAATAAAGATGGATAACAAAGATGATTTTTTAATAAAGAAGATTCAGAAACTAATAGATGAATATTTTAAGAAATTAATATTAAACATGAATTCTTACAGCAGTGAGGATATAAGGCATGAGAGATTTTATATCTTATATAAATGTATTCAGGATATGTTTTCAATATTAAAATCTAAATACGATATCAGATATACAGATAATAATATTTATAAGTTTGCCTGCTTTATACAGACGTCCATGGAGCACCAATATAGTTTGATGTTGCAAGACTATGAATCTGAAATAAATGAATATGTTGATATATTAAAATATAGTTATCCCCATGAATATGACACTACATATAAAATTATAAATTTTATAAAGATTAATTTGGACATATCCCTTGGGAAGGTGGAAATGGTAATTATAATACTCTATTTGATCAATTCAGGAGAAGAAAATTACTCAAAGAAAATAAAGGCTGTTTTAATAGCTCATGGATATTCTACGGCTAGTAGTATTGCCAATGTGGCCAATCATCTGCTTGGAATTGATATTTTTGAATCCTTTGATATGCCCATAGATACTACTACAGCAGATATTGTAGAAAAATTAAAACAATATTTTAAAGAGGTAAATACGTCCAAAGGGGTAATTATCTTAGTTGACATGGGTTCTTTGGAAGAAATATATAAGGGACTGGAAAGAGTACATCATGGAGATATAGGTATTATAAACAATTTAACTACGAAATTGGCATTAAAAGTGGGCAGTGATATAAATCAAGATTTATCCATAGAACAAATAATAAACAATGTAGAAAATCTCGATGGATACAAATGTAAAATTATATATACTGAACAAAAAAGACAAAAAGCTATTATAGTTACTTGTTTTACTGGAATTGGTACTGCTATAAAGATAAAAGATCTTTTAATAAAGAGTTTAAGTGAACATCCTCCCAATGCTAATTTTATAGTTTGTAATTATTTGGATTTGGAGAAGAACAAGTATAATGATGATATTTTCAATAAATTTGATGTACTAGCCATTATTGGTACCGAGAATCCAGGAATAAAAGAAGTACCGTTTTTATATTTGGAAGATCTCATTTCCGATAATGAAGGCTATGTTTTTGACCGGATATTAAAAGATATTATACCTAAACAAAAAGTTTTTCAGGTTAAACAGTCCATAATGAAGTATTTTACTTTAGAGGGGGTTTTGAGTTATATAACTATTTTAAATCCGGATAAAATAGTTAATCAGCTGGAAAATGCAATTGAGATGTTACAATATAAGTTAAAGAAACAATTCAGCAATGATACAATTATATGTTTATATATACATTTAAGCTGTTTAATAGAAAGATTGGTAACTAAAACTCAGTTGGAAGAAGAAGATATAGAAAACATAAAAGCATTTAGAGAAGAAAACAAAGATTTTATTGATATTGTAAGAAGTAGTTTTAGTTATATAGAAAGCTATTATAGTGTTACTATACCTCTTAGCGAGATATATTATCTCTATCAAATTTTAAGTGTAAAACTTGATTTAAAAAGTTGAAATTTCAACAATAAGGACCGTGCAAAGCAGATGTGTAAAACTATTTGGCATGGTCCTTGCTTTATATTTTTTTAAATAAAGAGAATAGGAGACAACATATGTACAATATACTAATAATATCTCATGGTAATATAGCGGATAGTTACTTAAATACTGCCGAAATGATTATGGGTAAAATTGAAAATGTCAAAGCTATTGGAATAGAGCCGGGAGAAGAAATATCTGCTTATGGAGATAAAGTATTTAATATGGCAGAGGAGATATATACCGAAGATGGAATTTTGATTCTGGCAGATTTATATGGCGGAACTCCCTGTAATATATCTATATCACGAATATTGAACCATTTCGAAAAAATTTATATAATAGCAGGATTTAATTTTTTACTATTGCTTGAAGCCTTGAACAGGAGAACCGATAATCTGAAAGATTCAATTCAAAATTTGATAAATGCCGGAGTTAACGGAATAACAGATGTAAACGCTATAGTAAAAAATAATAAAATTAAGAATGAAGATGAATAATCGGAGCAGCAAATTTATATAAATCTTAGAAATACTCATTAATAAAAACAGAAAGGAGGATAATAGGGAAAATATCTATTAATTAAAGGAAGGTGGGAGTAGTATGCAGATTACCTTTGTTCAAATTTTATTGCTGACTATTTATGCTTTTGTAGCCATTTATGATGCTTTGGAAACCGACATAGGATTAAGTCGGCCAATACAGGCAGGATTTTTTACAGGTCTTATAATGGGAAATGTTACATTGGGGTTAGCTGTAGGAGCTACCTTGCAATTGATGATTTTGGGAGTAGGAACTTACGGGGGAGCATCGATTCCCGATTTCATGACAGGAGCTATAATCGGAACTGCTTTTGGAGTTATTTCAGGTCAAGGAATAGAATTTGCCATAGGTCTTGCAGTGCCTATAGGGTTATTATTGGTACAGCTTGATGTATTGGCAAGATTTGCAAACACATTTTTCCAACATAGAGCAGACAAATATGCTGAAGAAGGTAATTTTAAGAAAGTTGAAACAATGAATATTTTGGGAATTATACCATGGGGATTATCTCGTGCAATACCTGTATTTGTAGCTTTGCTGTTTGGACATGAAATAGTTGAACAGCTTGTAAAGGTATTCCCAAGTTGGTTAACCAGCGGATTATCTGTAGCAGGGAAGGTACTTCCTGCATTGGGAATTGCCATATTATTAAGATACTTACCAGTAAAAAAATATTCGTCTTATTTATTAATTGGATTTGTTTTAGCAGCTTATCTAAAAGTGCCGATGGTTGGAGTTGCTATAGTGGGAATGGCCTTAGGACTATTGGTATATCAAAGAAATCAGAAAGATGTTAGAAGTGCTTTGACGGGAGGTGCTAACGAAGATGAGTAATGGGTCTGCTGATTCCAGTAAAATAACAAAAAAGGATTTAAAAAGTGTATACCTCAGATGGCTTTTAGGCGGGCAAACAGGATGGAATTATGAAAGAATGCAAGGACTTTGTTATTGCTTTTCCATGATGCCTGTGCTGAGAAAACTTTATACTAAAGAGGAAGATTTAAAGAAAGCAGTAAAATTACATCTTCAATTTTTTAATACTGAACCGGATATGGCACATCTGATTTTGGGAGCTAATGTTGCTATAGAAGAAAATCAAGGATTAGAATCGGAAGAAACCATTACAGCAATTAAAACGGGGCTTATGGGGCCCTTTGCAGGAGTAGGAGATACCATATTTGGAGTTATTGCCAATACCGTATTTGGATCTATTGCCGCTTATATGGCATTAGCCGGGAATTCATTGGGAATTTGGATATGGTTAATATGGAATATAGCAAGATGGTTTATAAGATGGGAATTTACTAAATTAGGATATACTCAAGGGTTAAAGATTGCCACCGTAATGGAGGGAACATTAAAAAGCATAACAGAAGTGGCGAGCATTCTTGGCTTAACTGTTGTGGGAGCATTGATTCCTACGGTGATAACTCCTTCAGTACCGGCAGTTTTTAAGTCAGGAGAAGTAAGTATGGAAGTGCAAGGAATATTGGATCAGATAATGCCTTCTTTGGTTCCTGTGGCTTTAGTGTTCTTTGTATATTGGCTGTTGGGAAGAAAAAAGATGACTTCGACAAAAGCAATATGGATTCTTTTAGCTATTTCTATTATATTAGGGGCATTTGGAATATTAAGTTAAAAACAATTTTGTCAGTTTAAATTATTAATATTAAAGAGAGTATTAAAAGATTAATACTCTCTTTAATAAAACCCACTTAAGGTCAAGCGTAGATTAATGAGAATATAGCTTTCCTATGGGTTATAAAATATTTAAAGGAGGTTTAACTTTGAGCATAATACATGTTAGGATAGATGACAGGCTTATTCACGGGCAGGTAGCGGCTTTTTGGTGTAATTCATTAAAGGTAGACAGAATAATGATTGCGGATGACGAAGTAGCAAACAACAGCATACAGAAAAGTGTCTTAAGGTTGGCAGCACCTCCGGGAGTGAGTACATCCATTATTACAAAAGAACAAGCAGCAGAAAATATTAAAGCCGGAAAATATGAAAATCAAAGGGTATTTTTGATATTTAAAAGTCCTAAGGATGCTTATGATTTGATTCAATTAGGAGTAGATTTGAAGGTTATAAATGTAGGGAATATGGCCCATAGAGAAGGGACAGTTCAAATAAAAAGAAATATAAAGGTAAGCCAAGAAGACGTAGAATATTTCTTGAAACTAAGGGACATGGGAATAAAGTTGACGGCCAAAATGGTTCCCGCTGATTCTGAAACCGATTTTATGGATTATCTAAAAAAGGTATTGAATTGATTAAAAAATAATTTGTTTTAAGGAGGAGAATTTCTATGGGATACGAACTATATTTTGATATTATTGAAAAGATGATTAAGGATGTTAAAGAAACTCAAGGGGATAATATAAGGAATGCAGGAAAAATTATAGCAGATTCAATTATGGCTGGGGGAATATTGCAGACTTTTGGAAGCGGACATTCTTATGCCGGTGCTATAGAAATAGCCGGCAGGGCAGGAGGATTGATTCCGGCAAAGGCTCTTGAGGAATATTCGAGGGGAAAGTACGAGATGATTGAAGGCGTGGGGACGAAATTTATGGAACAGGTTGATATAAGAGATAATGATTGTTTTGTATTAATATCTAATTCGGGAAGAAATCCAATGTCCATTGAGATTGCTGATATAGTAAAGCAAAAAGGAAATAAAATAATAGTTGTCACTTCCCTTGATGTATCCAAAACCATGACTTCAAGGCATTCTTCCGGAAAAAAATTGTATGAATTTGCAGATGTGATTCTTGACAACAAAGGGGTTGAAGGAGATGCGGCTGTAAGTCTTCCCGGCATGCCGAACAAAATATGTGGGACATCATCTGTTACTGCAGCGATACTTCTTAATGCTACCATCTTAGAATCTGTTGAGATAATGTTAAGCAGAGGATATGTTCCGCCGGTATATCTGAGCGCCAATATCGATGGCGGTCCTGAACACAACCTGAATTTATTAGAAAAATATGCGGACAGACTGTATAGAAAATGATATCATATTATTAATTTAAGACATAGGAGGGTAATAGTGTGAAAAAAATTAATGTTGGGTTAATAGGGTATGGGTATATAGGGAAAATCCATAATATTGCATATAAGGTTATACCTATAATATTTCCTCAGTATGGTAATGTATATAGACTGTCTGCAATGGTAAGCAGTAAAACTCAAAATTTGGAGGGTACAGGATTTGATAATCTTGTATCTTCCATATATGATTTAAAAGAGGAAAACTTAGATATGATAGATATTTGTACACCTAATTTTCTGCATTTCGAACAGTCAAGCTTTTTTATCAAAAAAGGTTCAAATATATATTGTGAAAAACCGATGACAGTAAATTCGAAGGAAGGATTACAGATTTTGGATTTAATTGAAGAAAGAAAAACTATTACACAAGTAGCGTTAATATATAGATTTATGCCTGCTATAAGTAAGGCAAGAGCAATAATAAAGAATAATTGTATAGGAGAAATAATTAATTTCAGAGGCCAGTTTTTTCACAGCAGCTATTTAAATCCTAAAAGAGCGATTACATGGAGATTGAAAAAAAGTATGTCCGGGGGAGGAGCTATAGCGGATTTAGGCATACATCTGTTGGATGCATTAGTATTTTTACTTGGTTATGAAAATGTGGATAAAATTAGTGCAAAGGCAAATACCGTTATTAAAGAAAGACCGTCAGAAAATGGAGAAAAGATGGAAAAAGTAGATGTTGATGATTGGGGCCTTATGACCTTGGAGTTAAAAAATGGCGCTGTAGGAACTGCAGAGGTGTCGAAGGTTTCTTATAACCCTTATGATGTTTTTGAAATTGAAATATACGGGACGAATGGATATGTTAAGATATCAGATAAAAATCCTTATGAACCTGTTTACAGTATTTATAATTCACGAAACTCCCGGGATATATCAGAAATAATAAATTCGGATAATTATACAAATTACCTGAACAGCATATATCCTAATCCAAGAATGTCTATGGGATTCATGGTTGATATGCATACTGCAAGTTTATTGAATATGATAATAAATGTAATTAATAACAAAATTGTTAATGAAGTAACTCCTACCTTTGAGGAAAGTATGAAATCACATAAGCTGTTGGAAGAAGCATATTTGTCAATACAGTAAAATTTTGGAGGACAGGTCTATTGAATTATTTTAAAATATTTGATAAATTTATAGATATAATTAATTAAAATAAGTAAGGTCGGTGCAAATGAAAAAAATAGATAAAAATAGTCCTATCCCTAAATATTATCAGTTAAGAGAAATATTAAGAGAAATGATTGAAAATGAGGAATTAAAGCCAGGAGAAATTATTTCTGGAGAAATGGAGTTATGTAAATTTCATGGAATAAGCAGGATGACAGTCCGAAAGGCTATTCAGGATTTAGTAAATGAGGGAATGTTATATAGAGAACAAGGCAAAGGTACCTTTGTGTCTTATCCGAAGCAGAAGAAAAATATTTCTCAGTTACTCAGTTTCACAGAGGAGATGAAATCTAAAGGATATAACGTAACTAATAGATTATTATATTTTAATAAGGAAATACCAGAAAAGAAAATATCAAAGATATTTCATATGAAAAAGGGAGAAATGATATATGTTATTAAAAGGATAAGGTTTGCCGGAAAAGAACCTATAGCCTTAGAGATATCATATCTTCCGGAAAAAAATTTTCCAAATCTCAGTAGAGAGGAGTCCGAAAAGAATTCCTTATATTATTTATTTGAGAATAAGTACGGAATTAAATTAAAATATGGAACCCAAACTGTAGAACCTGTGATTCTTACACCTTATGAAGCCGATTTGTTTAATGTGAATGAAAATATGTTAGGGTTATTATTTAAAAGAACCACATATAGCGATGATGATACAATAGTTGAATATACAAAATCCATATACAGATGTGATATATATAAGTATGAAGCTATCTTAAAAAGAAAATTATAATTTTAGATTATTTGTAGTCAGAAATGATTTTAAAGATGTATATACAACATAACATCATGTTTTATAACCCATATAAAAGTCATAATTTGCCTTAAGGGTTTCATTAAATGCCTTTTTTATAACAAAATGAAGAATATTATGAAGGAGTGGATAGCTTGAATTTAAATTTTAAAGCAAATACATCGGCAACCCCTTTAAACGTGCCAACAGGTGTATATATGGCAGGCTATGCAGATAGGGAAAATGGGAGCAAGGGAATACATGACAATATATATACAAAGGCTCTTACGGTTTCCAATGGGGAGAAAACTATAATTGTTATATCTAATGATCTGTTGGGAGTAGATGAAGAATTAGTCGATAAAGTTGTTTCTGGAATTAAAAAAGAAATAAATATCCCGGAGGAAAATATATTTATTTGTGCGACACATACCCACTCGGCACCTCATATTATTAACTGGGAATTTGATGAAAAGAATTTTTCTTGTAGATTAAATAAAAAATTAAAAGAATATATAATTGATACTATGATTAAAAATGCTTTAAAGTCCGCCAAGGATTTAAGACAGATAAGATTAGCATACGGAAAATCTAAATGTGTTGGAGTGGCTTCAAACAGAATATGTAAAGAAGGTCCTGTAGATGATTCGGTTAATGTGATATTTCTTATTGCTGAAAATAATTTACCGCTGGGAGTAATAGTCAATTATTCCTGTCATCCTACTGTATTAGGTGCTGATAATGAGTATATATCTGCTGATTATCCCGGAGTTGTTCAGAATTTAGTCGAAGAATATTTTAAAAATAATTGCGTATGTATGTTTATAAACGGCGCTTGTGGTAATCAGAGTACAAGGTTCACCAGAAAAGCCCAAGATTTTAACGAAGTTAAAAGAATGGGTGGCCTTGTATTTAAAAGTGTATTGGAAGCCTATGATAATAAAGAAGATAAGAATAATTACGAAATAAATGGAATTAAAAGATATTTTAAATTTCCTAAGAAGGAAATACCGGACCGCAAGGAGGCAATGGAATATTACAGAAGGACATTATATGACTTAAATAAGGCAAAAAATGATTCAAATATTTCACCTCAAAATATGAGAAGTATAATAACAAAATATCAAGGGGCAAGTATATCATTGAAACTGATTGACGTCTTGGAAAATATAAATTTGGAACTGCCTATTCAGATTATAAAATTGGGAGATATATTGATTGTAGGTGTTCCTGTGGAATTGTTTAATGATTACGGGTTTGATATAAAAAGAGAATCCGATTTTAATAACGTTATAATCGCAGGATATACGAATGGAATGGTGGGCTATGTTTATACTCCCGAATCTTATGAAGATGGGGATTATGAAGCCTGGTCATCTCCCTTTGGGAAATTCACGGGGGATTTCATAACCCAGAACGTAATGAGTTTGATTAAAATATTATAAACATAGGGGGAGAACATAATTGAAAAAATTTATTGTTAGAAGTGAGAGGGTATATACTCCTGATGGAGTAATCGACGGAGGAATCATAATTAGCGGAAGAATTATAGAGAAAATCATAGAAAAAGAGGATTTAAGCAGATACAAAGAATTGGAATTTATAAATGCCGAAAATAATTTAATAATACCAGGATTGATTGATATTCATATTCATGGTTCAGGAGGTTGGACAGTCAGTTCAGAAGATGAAAGACAAATAAAGGGGATGTGCAAATATCTTCCGTCTATTGGAGTTACAAGCTTTCAACCTACCTTGGGAGGAGAAGACGTTGAAAGTATAAAAAAATATCTGAATACAATAGGCTCTGTAATTAAAGGATATTATGAAGGAGCTAAAATTTTAGGAATACATATGGAAGGTCCATTCTTAAATCCTGAAAAGAAAGGTGTTTTCTTAGTAAGAAATTTATTGAAACCGTCAGTTGAATTAATGAAATCCTTTATAGAAAAAAGCGGTAACAACATCATTCATGTAACTGTTGCTCCAGAACTGGACGGTGCGGAAGAACTGATTAAATATTTGACTTGTAATGGAATATTAGTGGCCGGGGGACATACAAATGGGACAATAGAAGAAACCAAGAAAGGAATTCAATGGGGGATTTCACTGTCAAATCATACGTGTAATGCCCAGCGTTCAATACACCATAGGGAACCGGGAGCTTTGGGAGGATATTTGTTAGATGATAATGTGTATTGTGAATTGATATGTGATTTTATACACGTTCATCCGGATATGCTCAAATTGATTTTAAAAATTAAGTCTCCGGAAAAAATTTGTATGATTTCTGATTCAATAGTTGCTTCAGGATTGAGACCTGGGAAATATGATTTTTCGGGAAGAGAGATAATAATAGATGAAGAAAGCAGCAGATTATCCGACGGAACTATTGCAGGGAGTACTAAAAATCTTTTGTATGGATTTAAAAACATGGCTTATTTGGGATATTCCATCGAAGATGTAATTAAAATGTCATCATCTCTTCCGGCAAAACTGTCTAATGTGTACGATGAAAAGGGAAGCATTGAAGAAGGAAAAGACGCGGATTTTGTAATACTGGATGATAATTTTAACGTTCATATGACATATGTTGAAGGTAAAGTATGTTTTGATTCAAGTGAAAGAAAAAGCTTTCTAAATCAGCAGGATATATCCAGAATTTGAAGAGGTCCTAAGAAAATTTAAGTTTAAATACTGCTCAGCATCAAATAATTGGATATATAATTAATAATTAGATTATTAATAAATTTTAAGGGTAAATATGAAATAGATTAAAGCAGAAATGTTAAATAAAATCATCATGAACTTGTCAGTATGGTAAAAAGATAAGGAGGTATCTGAATGAATAAAGATTTTTATGCAGCCATTAAAGATAGACGTTCTTTTTATGGTATAAGTAAGGAAAATGTAATTTCTGACGAAAGAATATTGGAAGTAGTCAATTATGGAGTTAAACATTCCCCAAGTCCATTTAATTCTCAGAGTGCAAGAGTTATGGTCTTGTTAGGTGAAAATCATAATAAACTATGGGATATTACTAAGGAAGAGTTGAGAAAAATTGTGCCGCCACAGAATTTTTCCGATACGGAAGAAAAAATTAATTCTTTTCGTAGTGGGTATGGCTCGATACTTTTCTTTGAAGATCAGGATGTAGTTGAAGAACTTCAGGAAAATTTTCCTACATATAAAGAAAATTTTCCCAAATGGTCTCAGCAAAGCTCAGGAATGCTTCAATTTGTAATATGGACTTCTTTGGAAATGGAAGGTTTTGGGGCATCTCTTCAGCACTATAATCCATTGATAGATGAAGAAGTTAAAAAAACATTTAATGTACCGGATAATTGGAAACTAATCGCTCAGCTTCCTTTCGGGAAATCAGTCTCATTGCCGGGAGAAAAGGAATTTAAACCTTTAGAAGAAAGAGTAAAGGTGTTTAAATAATATCTTAAAAAGTGAAGAACGGAAAATCTGCTAACATTCAATTAGCAGATTTTCCGTTTTACGATGATGTTAAATTTTTTGAAAATTGGTGAGAATGATACTTTTTTGATGAAGAGATATGGCACGAAAAGGTATTATTAAATAGTTGCAAAAAATCAAATGTAATAGTAAAATTAAATTATGTAAAATTAGATGAACAAAATTAAGAATCGAGGTTGATATAATGTCCAAGTATAAAGTTGTAGTTACAGCACGATCTTTTGGTAAGAGTAGCACAGAGCCATTTGATATATTAGAAAAAAACGGATGTGAAGTGCATAAAATTCCAATAGAAAAACCTCTGAATGCCAAAGAACTGATACCTTTAATAAAAGATGCCGATGCATTAATAGCAGGTAACGACAAAGTAACAAAAGAAGTAATTGATGCGGGAAACAAGCTAAAGGTTATATCAAGATATGGCATCGGATATGATAATGTAGATATAAAAGCTGCAAAGGAAAAAGGAATTGTTGTGACAAATACACCTAATACCAATAATAATTCGGTAGCTGACTTAACAATTGGCCTTATGATTGCCATAGCAAGAAATATAGTCGGAGCAAATAATACAGTAAAAAGCGAAGGCTGGGGCAGAGTATTAGGCACAGAGGTATATAAAAAGACTATAGGAGTTATAGGAACAGGAAGTATAGGCAAGGGAGTTATCAAAAGAGCAAAAGGATTTGAGATGGATGTATTATGTTTTGATGTATACCCTGATCATGAGTTTGCCGAAAAATACGGTGCAAAATATTGCTCTATGGAAGAAATTTTACAAAAATCGGATATAATAACTATACACGTTCCATTAATGGAATCAACAAAAAATCTTATAGGAGAGAAAGAGCTTAAAATGATGAAAAACACTGCATTTCTTATTAATGCAGCGAGAGGCGGTATTGTAAATGAAGATGCATTATATAATGCACTTTCGAAAAATATAATTGCAGGAGCAGCATTGGATGCCGTGGAACATGAGCCTCCAGTAGGAAGCCCTCTTTTAAAGCTTGACAATGTTATAATAACTCCCCATATAGGAGGATATACATCTACGGCTGTAAATAATATGGGGGTTGCAGCTGCAAACAATGTTGTATTTGTTTTGAATAATGAGCCGGGAGCTCATATTGTAAATAATTAAATTATAGGAGGAATTAATAATGAAGGCTTATGAGGTACTGGAACAAATTAAAGAATCTGGAGTTTGTGCAATAGTAAGAGGAACATCAGCTGAATCATTGTGTAAGATAGCAGATGCATTACTTGCAGGAGGAGTAAATACAATAGAAGTTACCTTCAATACTCCAGGAGCTTCTGAAATGATAAAGGAGTTAGTAGCTAAATATAAAGATAAGATGCTGATAGGAGCAGGAACAGTTTTGGACGCTGAAACAGCAAGAACAGCTATATTATCGGGAGCAGCATTTGTATTGTCACCTTCTTTAAATCTTGGAATGGTAAAAATGTGTCAAAGATACAGCGTACTTCCCGTTCCGGGGATTGCCACTCCGACAGAAGCAGTAACAGCATGGGAAAATGGAGTGCAAATCATAAAAGTATTTCCGGCAGGAGTTTTCGGGCCGAATTATATAAAGCAGTTGAAAGGACCTCTTTCACAAATGGAAATGATGGCAGTAGGAGCAATAGATCTTGATAATTTTGGATCGTTCTTAAAAGCAGGAGCATGTTCCGCAGGAATAGCAAGTTCCCTTGTAAGCAATAAACTTGTAGAAGAAGGGAAATTTGATGAAATAACAAAGAGGGCCAAAGGATTCAGGGATATATTTGAATCGCAGAAAAGAAAGTAAGTAAAGATAGATTTAGGGGTTGTCTCAAAAAGAGGTAACCCCTAATTTTATTCCTTCAATTTCTTTCTCCATGCCTTTTCAACCATCCGGAAAATCGAATTCGCTCAACAATTTGTACGAGAACATCAACAGGTGTAACCCTTGATAAAATACAACGTATAATAAAAATTATTGAAGGATAAACTGAACGGGCTTCTACTTGTAATCCTATTTTCATACATAAAGCCGTCATAGACGGAAATTGGCGAGCCAATAATGGCATGGGAGTATCGGGGCCTCCGGCTTTTTCAAAAAACGGCGTAAAATTAGCAACGGGATAAACAGGTATTATTTTGACATTTTTGGGGCGTTCCATACGGTATGTTCGTACAAATCCGTCAAGTGCAAATTTTGTAGAATTGTAAAGGGAAAATCCCGGGAGTACCATTTTTCCTAAAGCAGAAATGGTGACCATAAAGATTAAGGGTTCCGTTTTGTTATTTTCAGTTAGTTTTTGTAAAGTATAAATTGGGGATATTACATTTGTCTTATATATTTGTTCGATTTTCTCCCAATTTGAGTTTCCAATTTTGCCGTAATATGCAAAGCCTGCATTTGCGACAAATATATCTATTCCACCCATTAATTCGGTCGCTTCTTCAAGCATGCGATCAACTTGAATAGGGTCAGATACATCACATGTAATCGTCTTTATGCCACGATTTCCCAGTTCATCAATAATTCTCTGAGGATTCCTTGATACACCGACTACAGAAGCTCCGGATGCAGATAATCGCTTTAAAAGAGCCCATCCGATTCCGGAAGATGCACCAGTAATAACTATTCTCTTACCTTTCAGATTCATAAATACTCCACCTTTTTATTACTATTTTAAATTTTGACACTCTCTGTTTATTGATTAACCTTTAATATATTCTTATGTAATTTTATTATACTATTATTTTTCAAGTATAGTAATTATTGAAAATATATTAAAAATTTAAAAGGATATTAGTTTTATTATATTTGAAGCTATTTTTATACAGTAGAAGAATAACAAAGCCAACTGAAGGTATATTATGATATTTGTTAAACTGAATTTTAAATTTAAAAATTTATTGATTTCAATTCCATTCATGATTAATGTTACAATGGCTGTTACAATCATCTCTATTCCACATCCTAAAATATTTATGGAAGGGACGGCCGTAAGAAAAAATATAATCAAGATTTCAATTACGGCTGCTATTAAAGAATTTTTGAGGATGGTTTTTTGCTTTCCCAATCCGTTTAATATACTGTTTGTAGCAGCAGCAGTATATGATATGGGGGCAGACAGTGCAGCAAATCGAATATAGTTTCCCAGATCATTTCTGTTATAGAATACTCTTCCCAGATTGTCTCCCCAAATTAAGCATATTATTAATACAGAAAGTCCTAAAATAAAAGAAATTTTAATTACGGAACTAATTCTTTTTTTTACTGCTTCTTTGTCTTTTATAACTAATTTTTGGGACAGATCAGGAATTAGAACGATAGAAATAGCAAATATAATAATCATGGGCAGAGAAACAATATTTACAGACATATTAGAAAATTTTCCTATCATAGTTAATGCTTCTTCGTAGGGGATGCCTCCAGCTACTAATCTTTTGGGGATGAGGAGGGTAGATACGGTAAAAAATATTGTAGATATGAATTCGTTTAAGCATAAAGGAAGTGATATAACAAGAATATTTTTTATTAATGTTTTGGTTCTATCAGGTTGTTCGGAAAAACGATTATGATATTTTTTTATATTTACTTTATAATATAGAAACAGTAAAACAAGGGATATGAATTCTCCCGATGATATAGTTATATTTGCGGCTGTTACCTTAGCCGTAATTGAGCCGGGGGAATAGAATTTGAATATAAATGATATTATAAATATTCTTGCCGATTTTTCAAAAACATCAATTACTGCTGGTATTCCTACATTAGCAATACCATAAAAATAACCTTTAAATGTATTGGAAAGAGTCATAAAGAATATGGTGCCGCAGGATATTCTTAAAGCATAAATGACTCTTTCGTCTTTTATAATAAATTCACTTATTGGATTTATCAATAGAAACAATATAAATATAATAAAAATGGCCCATATTACATTTAATGTAAGTATTGTCCTCATACTTTTTATAATATTATTATACTGATATTTTACTTTATATTCGGCTATTATTTTGGATAGGGCGGTTAACATTCCTCCGCATATCAGGCATAGGGATATCCTATTTATGGGCATAATAAGGCCGTTTAGGGCCATTCCGTCGGCTCCCAATTCTCTTGAGAGGGCTATGGAATACATAAATCCTAAAATTCCCGTGATGAGATTTGATAGAATAAGTAAAATTGAATTCTTTATAAATGCATCTTTCTCCATAATTTTCCTCTTATTCTTCAAAAAAACTTTATACCTTCTAATAATACGATATTAATATACTATTAAAGACAACATGGACATATGTGTTAAATTTCTTATGAAAATTGTAATGGTATTTCAATAATATATTGTTTTAGTTGCTGATTTTTGGTACCCTATAAATATAAAATGTTTTGAGGTGAATTATGAAGAAAAAATATTACGCTGTAAAAAAAGGTATAAACATAGGTATATATAATAGTTGGGGAAAATGCGAAGAACAGGTAAAGGGGTATCCTCAAGCGGAATATAAAAGTTTTTTAACGCTTAAGGAAGCAGAAGATTATTTAAATGGAATAGAAAATGAAGGAATAGTTAGGAGAGATAAAAAGGTTGAAGATTTAGAGGATGGAGAGATGATTGCCTATGTAGATGGAAGCTTTGATAAAGAATCAGGATATTATGGATATGGAGCTGTTCTTATTACAAAGAAGGGAAAAGAGGTGTATAAAGGAAGGGATAATAAAAAAGAAAAATCTGATATGAGAAATGTTGCGGGAGAAATAGACGGTTCCATGACGGCTATGAAAATTGCTTTAGAAAGAAACATTCGTACATTATATCTTTACTATGATTATGCGGGAATTGAAAAATGGTGTACAGAGGAGTGGAAAAGAAATAAAACGGAAACAAAGGAGTATAATAAATATTATAATTCAATTAAAGACAAGTTAAAAGTTATATTTATAAAAGTAAGAGCCCACAGCGGTAATAAATATAATGAAGAAGCCGATGGGCTTGCTAAATCGGCTTTAAAGAACAATGATTAGTATCCTGCAGTTCCGTTTAATGATTCATCATTTTCAATCCAATATCTTACATTGATTGTTCTGTAATCATCTTTAGAATCTCTGATTATTACATTTTCAATTCCAGAGTTTATTATCAATCTTTTGCACATTGAACAGGGGTTGGCATTGAGAATTAATTCTCCTGTTTTCATTTCCTTTCCCACAAGATATAATGTTGCTCCAATCATATCTTTTCTTGATGCACTGATGATTGCATTTGCTTCTGCATGAACAGAACGGCACAGTTCATATTGAGTACCTCTTGGAATGTTGAGCTTATCTCTAATACAGTATTTTAAATCGCAACAGTTACTTCTGCCTCTTGGTGCTCCTGTATATCCTGTAGAGATAATTTCATCGTTTTTTACAATTATTGCTCCAAAATTTCTTCTAAGACATGTCCCTCTTTCTGCTACTACTTCCGCAATATCTAAATAATAATTAGTTTTATCTCTTCTTTCCAATATAATTCCTTCTTTCCTATGATATTGATTAATAATATTATATAATATTATTGAAACAATTCAATAAATATAATATCTGCAAGTTATTTTAAATAAGGAGGGACTGATAAAATGAGATATTTAGTAAGAGAAAGAATATTTTCTATCGGTGATAAATTTGATATCCAGGACGAATCGGGACGAAATGTATATGAGGTAGCAGGAAAGGTCTTTTCTTTCGGAAATAAACTAAACATATTTGATATGTCGGGAAATAACTTAATATACATTGAACAAAAAATATTTAAATTTTTACCGGAATATTATATATATATGGGAGATAAGATTGTAGCTAATGTAAAAAAGGAGTTCACATTTTTTAGACCTAAATTCAATATTTTTAGTGATTTTGGAGATTTTACGTTGGAAGGAGATATATTTGCCCATGACTTTTCCATATTTAAAGATGGAAACGAAATTTGTAGGGTAAATAAAAAGTGGATTTCCATTTCAGATGCTTATGGAGTGGAAATATTCGGAGATGAAGATCCGGCTTTTATATTGGCATTATGTATAGTGTTTGATCAAGTGCTTTATGACAATAACGGTAGTAAAAATGCTTGAGATATATGATTATTAAACCTAAAGTTGCTGGAGTATTTTAGAATATATATTGTAAGTATATTACAATTTTATTAATAAAAGGAGATGCTGTTATGAATTATAAACATATTCACGAGAATTCCATAGTTATAGATGCTCATTCGGATATACCTCTTCATATGTATCAAAATAGGATGAAGAAAAAGAGAATATTAACTGAAACTCATATACCTTTATTAAAAAGAGGAGGAGTCAATATTGTATTTATAGATTTATTTGAAGAGCTTCATCCGGAAGGTTCTTTAAAGGAAGCGATGATTCAGATTTCTGAGTTGTATGGAGAATTGGATAATTGTTCCGATGCAATACTTATAAAAACTAAAGATGATTTAAATGAAGTACTTAAAGGGGAAAAAATAGGATTTGTTTTGTCGGCCGAAGGATTGGAGTTTATAAGTAATGAAGTCTCCATGCTTAGAGTTTTTTATGAACTTGGCCTTAGATGTGCAATGCTTACATGGAATTGGAGAAATTATTTGGCAAGCGGAACATATGAAAATGGAGGTTTAAGTTTAATGGGAAAAGAAGCAATAAAGGAAATGAACAGGTTGGGGATAATAGTGGATGTCTCCCATTTAAATGAAGAAGGATTTTGGGATATTGTTGCTATTTCGACAAAGCCAATTATAGCTTCTCATTCAAACGCCAAAAAAATTACAAATCATGTGAGAAATCTAACTGATGATCAAATTAAAGCAATTGCTAAAACTGGAGGAGTTATAGGGCTTAATTCTTATTTTACAAGTAAAGAAGGACAAGGGAAAGAAACTTTGGAAACTTATATGGATCATATGGAGTATATGATAGAAACAGCGGGGGAGGATCATGTAGGACTGGGATTTGATTTCAACATGTATTTGGGATCCTTTGGGGCAGTTGGATTGGAAGATTGTACTTGTATTCCTAATGTTACTAAAGAACTTATAAATAGAGGGTATAAAGAGGAAACTGTGAAAAAAATACTTGGAGGAAATTTTGTGAGAGTATTAGAAAGTATTTTACCCTAATTTGTGCATAGAATATATGTGGAAGAACTTTTAATTAGGGGAGGTAACGCCTATGAAGAAATACTTATTCATTTTTATAATAATCTTAATTTTCTTAAATAGTGTAGGGTCCGCGGAGGAAATGAAACCTAAGGGAAGTATAGATATAAATTTAGTGGGAGATATACTTCTTGACGGAACTATTAAAAAGTATATTGAAAAAGAAGGCACTGAGTACCCATGGAAAGAAGCAAAAACTTATTTGAAGAAAGAGGATTTAAATGTTGGAAACTTGGAATGCAGTGTTACTAATAAAGGCACTAAATGGAAAGATAAACAGTTTAATTTCAGGATGAACCCTGAGGATCTTCAAGGGATAAAAGATGCAAATATAGAATTAGTTACATTAGCAAATAACCATGTTATGGATTATGGCTATGACGGACTTTTGGATACATTTAAATATTTGGACAGCTATGGGATAAAATATACGGGTGCGGGAAGAACAAAAAAGGAAGCAATGAATGGAGTGGTAATTGAAAAAAATGGAGTGAAAGTAGGAATAGTTGCTTTTTCAAGAGTAATTCCCGACGTAAAATGGTATGCTACGGATAAAAGAGCAGGAATCATAAGTGCTTATGAACCTTATGTAAATGAAATGTATAAAAAAATTAAAGATATGAAAGAGAAAGCAGATATAGTAATTCTTTCTATTCACTGGGGAATTGAAAGAAATGATATTCCCAGAAAAAATGAAATATCTATTGCAAGGAAAGCCATAGATTCTGGTGCGGATATAATTATGGGACATCATCCCCATGTGCTTCAGGGGATAGAAATATATAAGGGAAAACCGATTTTTTATAGTCTTGGGAATTTTGTATTTAACTCTCGAGATAAATTAAGCACAAAAACTATGATAGGTCAGGTTAAAATTGTGGATAAAAAGGTATCTGAGGTAGAAGTTATCCCCATGAAAATAATAAAATCCAGGCCAATTTCTGTAACGGAAAAAGAAGGGTTGGGAACCACTAATTATCTGAATAATATATCAAAAAATTTTAATACTAAGATTTTAAAAGATGGAACAGTGAAATATTTAAAAAAGGTAGGAATATCATATAAATTCCAATTTATAAGTTTGTAACGAAAGAATAAGGGAAAAGAAGGTGAACTTAATGAGAGGATTAGTATTAGAAGGTGGTGGAGCAAAAGGAGCATACCATATTGGTGCTTATAAAGCTTTAAAAGAAATGGGAGTGGAAATAGACGGAGTAGCCGGAACCTCTGTAGGAGCATTAAACGGAGCGATGATTGCCCAAGAAGATATAGATAGAGCTTATGAGTTGTGGAATAACATGACTTATTCTCGAGTTATTAATGCGAATGATGAGGATATAGAAAAGATAAAAAAGGGAAAATTGAAAATTGAAGATATAAAAGATATATCAGAAAAAATAAAGGGAGTAATTTCCGAAAAAGGTGTTGATATAACTCCATTAAAGGAACTTCTCTATGATGTGATAAATGAAGAAAAGGTGAGAAGGTCTGGAAAGGATTTTGGAATTGTGACAGTTTCTTTAACAGATTTAAAACCTCTTGAAATTTATATTGAAGATATTCCTCAAGGAAAGTTAGTGGAATATTTAATGGCAAGTGCTTATCTTCCCGTTTTTAAGAGGGAAAAGATCGATGGGAAGGACTTTATAGATGGAGGTATCTATGATAATGTTCCTATGGGACTTTTAATAAATAAAGGTTATGAGGATTTAATTGTTGTCAGAACTCATGGTTTAGGAAGAAATAGAAGGATAAATAAAAAAAATTTAAATATAAGATATATTTCTCCGAGAGAAAGTCTGGGAAGGACTCTGGACTTTGATACGAAAACCTGTAGGTTTAATTTGAAGCTTGGATATTTTGATGCTTTTAAAGCTATTAAACAACTCAAAGGAAATAAATATTATATTATTCCAAAGAAAGACGAAAATTATTTTGTTGATGTTCTTTTAAACTTGAATGAAGAGAAAATCCTTGAAATTGGGAAAATATTAAAAATAGAAGAAGTTCCTTATAGAAGAGCGTTATTTGAATTTATAATACCAAAACTGAATAATATTCTTGGATTAGATAAAAAGAATGATTATGAAGATATCTTAATAATGTTTTTAGAATATTTGGCCGAAGAATATGAAATGGAAAGATTTAAAATATACGGTTATGAGGAATTTTTAGAGAACGTTATTGAAAGACATAAATATAATAGCCAAGATAATGCTTTATTTTCAAAACTGGTCATGAGGATGGATATATTAGGTAAATTTTCAAAGAGCGAAATAATTAAAGAAATTGCGAATATAGTGTTTTTTTAGCCAGTATATTTGACAAGTAAGCTGGAATTTTTTATAATTGTATATACAAGATAACAAATATAGTACAACAATAGTAAAAATTAAAATGGTATGTTGATTTTGTAATTTTAAGTAATATTGGGAGGTAATGACATGAATGTTGTTGTCGTAAATGATTATGATGAAATGAGCAAAAGGGCGGCCAGTATTATTGCCAGTCAAGTTATTTTAAATCCAAAAAGTGTTTTAGGATTTGCAACGGGAGATACACCTATTGGAACCTATAAGGAACTTGTAAAAATATATAAGGAAGGATATATTGATTTTAGTGATGTTGTAACTTTCAATCTTGATGAATACTATAGCATTTCAAAAGAAAATCCTCAGAGCTATAATTTTTATATGAAGAATTATTTATTTAATCATATCAATGTAAAAGATGAAAATATTCATATGTTAAATGGGATGTGTGATGATATAGAAAAGGAATGTACAAGCTATGAAAATTTAATCAAAGAATCAGGGGGAATAAATCTACAGATTCTCGGGATAGGCAGAAATGGCCACATAGGGTTCAATGAACCTAATGCGAATTTTGAAGGGGTAACCCATCTTGTACATTTAGATAAAGGCACTATAAATGCAAACTCAAGATTTTTTAATTCTGTCGAAGAAGTTCCGACCAAAGCTATAAGTATGGGAATAAAAACTATTATGAGTGTAAAAAAAATTTTGCTGTTGGCCAGCGGTATCAAAAAGTCGGAAGCTGTTTACCATGCCGTAAATGGACCGATTACTCCTAAAGTTCCGGGATCAATATTGCAATTGCATCCGGATGTGACGCTTATTTTAGATAAAGAAGCGGCCTATAAAATTAGTAGTAGAAATGAAAAATACAGGAATTTATCAATTGTGGAAGGAAAAAAGTGATAAAAACAATTTTGACAG
>NZ_FMIF01000029.1:0-8577 GCF_900095615.1 Sporanaerobacter sp. PP17-6a
AGAACATGGGAAGTGATATTATATAATAGACTTATATAATTATAATATTATTTAGGTTCTATATTTATATAGATTAAAAGGGAAAGCGGTGAAAATCCGCTACAGCCCCCGCTACTGTAAACGGTTACGAATTCCATATCCACTGGCGAAAGCTGGGAAGGGGGAAGGAGGCTAAGCCGTAAGTCAGGATACCTGCCTTATTAATAGTGAAAGCATTCTTTCGGAGGGAAGGAAATTGTTTAATGTTGAGTTGTCAAAACTTTTAAGCAAGTTCAGGGATTCCGAGAGAGGGATTCCTTTTTTTATATAGTAAAAGCCTAATGTTGCTAAAATGTTTTAAGGATGTTGTATGTTGATCAATTTTTTGTAAAGGAAGTGAGGAAATGGATTTTTTACTTATGAACCATGGAGGAGATATAACCACATATAGAGATTTATATGATGGAGAACTGGTAGATTTCAGCAGCAATATAAATCCTTTAGGTCCACCGGAAGGGTTATATGATGAACTTAAAAACAATTTTAACAGTTTAACTATATATCCGGATATACAGTATAGAACTTTAAAATCTAATATAGGAAAATATTTAAATTGTGATTGTTCAAATATAGTTGTTGGGAACGGGGCAGTTGAAGTGATAAATAATTTTATTCAATTATTTGATAGAGTAGTGACATTTGTGCCCTGTTTCTCGGAATATGAGAAAAGAGGAAAGGTATTAAAAAAGGAAATATGCAAAATCCCCTTATCTCCGGATTTTACAATAGACATAGATTCAGTAAAAAGAAATTTAAAGAAAGGTGATATCTTAATATTGGGTAATCCCAATAATCCTACAGGGTTAAGGATAGAAGAAGATAAACTTAAATTAATATATGATATTGTTAACTTAAAAGAAAGTTTTTTACTTCTTGATGAAGCTTTTTTTGAATTTTGCCCTAAGGATTATGACAGCATAAAAATGTTTAAAGATAAGGATTATGATAGAATAGCCATAATCAGAGCAGCAACCAAGTTTTTTGCTCTTCCGGGGATTAGGCTCGGATATGCCTGTACTTCCAATAAAATGGCTAGGGAATATGAAAAGGTGGAATTGCCTTGGAGTATTAATTCTCTGGCTGATTGCAGCGGAAGATATATTTTTGGCTGTGAGGAATATATAGAGAAAAGCAAAAATTATATTCAAGGGGAAAGACAATATATGACGAAAGCCCTTATGAAGATAAAATTTATCAATTTATATCCTACTCAGTCTAATTATATACTTATAAAAAGTCGAAAGTTTAATGAGAATTTTCTCTTTTACTATTTTCTGAAGAGAGGAATACTCATAAGAAAATGTTCATCTTTTGACGGCTTAGATGATAAGCATATAAGATTGGCGATAAAGAACAGAAAAAATAACGAAAGAGTTATAAAGATATTTAAAGAATTGGAAAATGTCGAAGAAAATATGAGTTAAATAATTGTTTTGGCAATATTTATATATAGTAAATAATAGTATGAGAAACAAGCGAGGAGAGGGTTTAGGTGGCAAGGTTATATATAGTAGGAATAGGTTCCAAAGGAAAGGATGACATGACTTTAAGAGCAATAGATGCAATAGAAAAATCAGATGTAATAGTAGGAGATAAGACTTGTTTAAAGTATTTGGGAAGTTTGGCAGATGGCAAGGAAATATTTCCAATCAGAATGAAAGAAGGAACTGAAGGGTGTAAATATTCTATAGGGAAGGTAAAAGAAGGGAAAACAACTTCAATATTAGTCTATGGTGATTCCTGTCTTTATGGAATAGCAGGGTATGCCTTGAAAGTTTCTTATGATATCGAAGTAGAGGTAATTCCAGGGATTACAACAGTATCATTTGCCGCAAGTAAATTAGGTGCTCCCATAATGGATGATTTTTGCTATATTAATCTGAGCGATTTTGCTGTTTCATGGGAAGCAATTGAAAAAAGGATACGATATGCATCTATGGGAAATTTTGTTATAGTATTATATTGTTATAAAAAGAGAGAAAAAATATTTTATATTGAGAAAGCTGTGGAGATAATGCTTAATTTTAAGCTTCCTTCCACCCCTGTAGGAATAGTAGAAAATTTGGATGACCAAGACAAAGTAATTATTACTACTTTAGGAGATATTAATTTTGAAGAGATAAGTATGGACAGCATAATTATGATAGGAAATAGTAAAACATATATAAAGAGCGGCAAAGTGATTACTTCCGGAGAAGAAAATGCCTTAACTTTATAGTAAATGAAAAATAAAAATACTGTATTCGAACTATATTCTTGTTCTTAAAATTTATATATGGTAATATATATATTAAGATTAAATATCAATTAAAATCAAGTTGTTTTACCAATGATAAATTTAAATATTTTAATATTTGGCTAAAGGGGAGTAGCTGTAGTAGGGACTACGAATAGGATCAACATACTGGTAAGGATACCTGGTTCTATTTACTTGTTATTGAGAGAGCGAGACTTTTGGTTTGATGATCTATTCATCAAATTAAAAGTCTTTTTTTAAATTTTTAGGGTTTTACTCTAATCAAAGGAAGGGTGGTTGAATGATACGAGAATTTATCAAATCATTTTTTTTAATATTCATGGCGGAAATGGGAGATAAAACTCAAATAATGGCAATGAGTTTTGCTACTCAGTATTCCCTATTGGAAGTATTGGGAGGGGTTTTTATCGGAGTAATATTAAATCACGGAATAGCCATATTACTCGGAAAATATTTTTCAACAATTGTTCCGGAAGAAATTGTCCAAATATCGGCGGGATTTATATTTATAGTATTTGGAATCATGACATTGATGGATGAAAAAAAGGAAAAACAAAAGAAAGAAAAAACGTTTGGGCCTATACTTACAGTAGCATTGGCATTCTTTGTAGGAGAATTCGGGGATAAGACTCAATTATCGGCTATGGCACTGTCGGCGGAAGGAAATCATCCTATTTTTGTACTTATGGGAACAGTTTCAGGAATGATGGCTACCAGCAGTTTGGGGATTTTTGTAGGAAGAAAAATAGGAGAGAAGATGCCGGATATTTCAATTAAGATTATGTCTTCTTTTATATTTTTAATGTTCGGACTCTTTAAAATATGGGATATTACTCCTAATGTATTGATGAGCTGGGAAACAACTTATTTATTTTCTGCAATCTCTATATTAATCTATCTATTGTTTTTAATCAGGCAGTATAAAAGAATGAAATCAGGTCAGAAATCCGAGATGAAGGAAGTTGCATCAAAGCTTTATCTTGAAGTTTTAAATGCTAAAAAGGCTGTAGATGATATATGCTTGGGAGAAGAAGGCTGTAGTGACGCCTGTAGAAAGGAGAAATGTCTTATATGGTCTACACAAAGAGTATTGCAGGAGGCTGTAGATAAAGGAGTTTATTTTAAAGAAAAGGACATTTCTCCGATATATGATTTAAAGAAATATGACTTGGATAAAGTTGTGAAAGCGTTAAGCTTGATAATTAAGGACTATAAAAAATATGGAGTTGAAAAGGACAAGAATTTTGTTATAAATAGAACAAGAGAAAATTTAGAGATGGTTCTATTTAATAAATATATATCTTTTAATGGAAATATAGATAGCTATTTATATAATGTTAAAGCGGAAAATGAAAATGTATATAGAAAAATAAGAGAAAATATGAAGGATGCTTCATAAACATAGTATTATATGATATTATATTCTTATAACCTATAGGAAAGCTATAAATTATATTAACATAAGTTTTCCGTAAATTGGTTTTATAAAAGGCATCCTAATTTTTATTTTTTGGTAAAAGCTTTTTTATAACGAATAGGAAAGTTCTCGCTTATAAATACTGATGTTAAAAAGAACTTTCCGTAAATGAGTTTCAAGAAAAGCTACCTTATGATGCTTTGATAAAAAATTTTCTTATAATTTTAATATAGGGGTAATACTTGTGAAAAAAGAAAGAATGGAATATATAAATAAATTATATAAGAAAAATCCCAATACCGGCGATTATGTAATAGAGGTGGACCTGAACAGCTATGTTGAAATATTTAATGAATGGGATCATTCTTCTTATAAGAGAAGAGATATTTCTCCTGATTTGACTAAGTTTTTGGAAGAATGTTCTAATGATATTCCGGAAAGGTTCAACCTTGAAATCAGTTTTTATCTTCCAAATGAAATCAGAGATGAAAATAAAGAAAAAATTATTACTGAAGGAATTAAAACATGCTATGATTTTTATGCCCATTTTGAACAGAGAAAGCTAAATAGTAATTATAAGAGGATGATTAACTCTGTATTTATTTCTTTTATTCTTCTGCTTTTTTATTTTATATTTACGACGAGAATAAGGTTGATAATATGGGAAGCTTTTGCCCAGGGATTTTTAGTTGGAGGCTGGGTATTTATGTGGGAAGCAATATCGTTTTTCTTCTTTGGAAGAGTGGAGATAAAATCAATTATTAGAAATTACGAACGGTTGAGGGATGCAAGAATATCATTTGCTTATTCAAAATAACAAAATATAGCCTTTAAATAATAACAATTATCAGATGATAATGATGTTTAAAATGGTATCCCTATGGGAATATATAACTTAGATTAGAAGAAATATAATTCGCATAGGAGGTTTTGAATATGGAAAGATTGGTAGGGAAATCGGCACCAAATTTTGAGATGACTGCATGCATGGGGAATGGGAAAGAATTTAAAAAGGTAAATCTTAAGGATTATGCCGGAAAATGGTTGGTCATGTTTTTCTATCCCATGGATTTTACTTTTGTCTGCCCGACAGAGATTACTGGATATAGTAAGAGGTATGAGGATTTCAAGAAAGAAGATGCAGAATTATTGGCTGTAAGTGTTGACAGTCAATATTCTCATCAGGAATGGATTAAGGGTAGTTTAGGACATATTAATTTTCCCTTAGCTTCTGATTTAACTAAAAAGGTATCGAATGATTTTGGAGTATTGATTGAAGAAGAAGGAGTTGCATTAAGGGGACTCTTTATTATTGATCCTGAAGGGGTAGTAAGGTATTCGGTAATTCATGATCTAAATGTAGGAAGAAGTGTGGATGAAACATTGAGAGTACTTAAAGCATTGAAGACAGGTGGAATGTGTCCGGTCGATTGGCAGGAAGGGGAAAAACTTTTATAACAAAGCGGTGATTTCACCGCTTTATTTATGGAGGATAATATGAATATAAATGATGTTTATGAAAAGTTTAATAACCGTTCAGCCCGGCCTAAGGACATAAGGCATAACTATGGAGTATTTTTGCCTTTGATTTATTTAAAAGGAGAATGGCATCTTATTTATGAATCAAGAGCCAAGAGTTTGAAAAATCAACCCGGAGAAATTTCTTTCCCAGGTGGAGCGGTAGAAAAAAATGAAACATTTAAGGAGGCTGCAATTAGAGAAACTTGTGAAGAATTAAATGTAAAAAAGGAGAACATAAAAGTTATCGGAGAATTAGATTACATTATTACATATTTTAATTTTTTTCTTTGCCCTTTTATAGGAACGATTAATGGAATTAGTGTGGATGATATGAAATACAATTCAGATGAAGTTGATCATATATTTACTGTACCGGTGGATTTTTTTATGAATAATGAACCTTCTACTTATCGTGTTGATTTAAAAGCAGTAATAAAAGAAGATTTTCCTTATGAGTTGATTCCAGGGGGAAAGGAATATAATTTCAGAAAAGGGATTTATAGTATTTATTTTTATAAGTATCAGGAAAATATTATATGGGGAATTACTGCGAAAATTACAAAAAATTTTATAGATATAATGAAGGAAAAATAAAATATATAATGAATAAAAAAGACTCTGTGGATATTAAATTTAATATCCCACAGAGTCTTTTTTATTCATTGAAATTTCTTGTAAAAACTAATTTGTAAACATTTGTGTCCAATAGGTTGTACCATTTTTATTTACATAGCCTACTCCGATTTTGTTAAAACTTGAATTCAGTATGTTTGCCCTATGACCTGATGAATTCATCCATCCATCCATTACTGTTTGAGCACTTGAATATCCTTTTGCAATATTTTCCCCAGCGGTACTGTATTTTATTCCAAAAGTTTTCATCATGGTGAAAGGATCTCCATATGTAGGGGAAGTATGACTAAAGTAATTATTGTCTGCCATATCCTGAGATTTGAGTCTTGCAACATTTGATAACTCTGAACTTTGAGTTAGAGGCTGTAATCCTGCCTTTTCTCTTTCTATATTTACCAACCTTACGACTTCTGATTCTACAGAATTAGATGGTGCAGGTGTTTCATCACCCGGATTTTCGGTTCCCGGATTTTCATTTTGGTTGCCGCCATTATTACCATTCTGTTCATTGTCTTGTTCGTCATTATTATTTTGTTCGTTGTTTTGTTCATCGTTATTATCTTGTTCATCATCATTGTTTTGCTGATTTCCGCTATTATTGTTTCCGGAATTATTATTTGTTTTTGGAATTGTAATGCCACAACTTGGTTTTTGGGATGAAGTTACATTGATGTAATTTGAAATATACTTTTCGAGTTGTTCATATAGTTGATCATTAGATATATTATTGGAATTAGAGTTAGAATTTGAAGTCTTGTTATAGCCAGGAATAGTGTATCCTTTTTGTGGGCAACTTTCATTTGGTAAATAATAAACTAAGTTGGAACTACCTGCATGAGCAATGCTAAATGGTGAAAGCACTAAAGTTGATGCTGCCAATGATAAAATAGTTTTCTTAAATTTAGTTTTCATAATTTGCCTCCTGTAATTTTTAAATTAATTTTAAATTTTTAAATCCTCAAGTTCACCCCTTTCCTTTATTATTTAAATTGTTTAAAAGTATATCATTGTTTTTTTTTAATTTAAACCCTTAATATATGGATAAATTTCTGAATGATGGATATAAAAGTAAAAAAAAGGTACTCTGTAATAATTTACAGAGTACTCATAAAAATGGTAGATAATATATATTATATTAATTTGATTTGATGATAAACTTTTTTCCCCTTTTTCAACATTATTTTCCCATCGGTAAAACTATCCAATGTTAATATAATATTGAAATTGTCAACCTTCCTTCCATTAATAGATAATCCTCTTTGTTCTATAATTCTTCTTCCTTCACTGTTAGATTTAGTAATTCCTATTTCCGTGAGAAGGTTAAGTATACCTATGCCTTTTTCAAATACTTCATTCTTTATTTCGGTAGTAGGAATTGAACCCCCTTCTCCATTTCCTTCGAACAATGATTTTGCTGCTTTCTGAGCTTTTATTGCTTCTGATTCCCCGTGAACCATTTTAGTTACTTCAAATGCTAAAATCTCTTTTGCTTTATTAATTTTTGACCCTCCCGGAGAACAAAGCTCTTCTATTTCTTCAATCGGAACAAGGGTAAGAAGCAATAGACAATTCTTTACATCTCTATCATCAATATTTCTCAGATACTGATAAAATTCATAGGGGGAAGTTTTTTCAGAATCAAGCCAAATAGTACCCGATTCTGTTTTACCCATTTTTTTACCTTCAGAATTTGTTAAAAGTTTAGAGGTCATAGCATATACCACATCGTTTTCGATTTTTCTAACCAAATCATATCCTCCGAGGATATTGGACCATTGATCATTTCCCCCTATTTGCAGTTTACAGTTGTATCTTCTGTATAGCTCCAAGAAGTCGTAGGATTGCATAATCATATAGTTGAATTCAAGGAAAGTAAGTCCTCTTTCTAATCTTTGTTTATAACACTCCGCTGTAAGCATTTTGTTTACGGAAAAATGGACTCCAATTTCCCTTATGAACTCTATATAATTGAGATTTGACAGCCAATCCGCATTGTTTGCAAAAATGGCTTTGCCGTTATCAAAATCTATAAATTTTGATAACTGTTCTTTAAACCTCTTTGCATTATGTTCAATAGTCTCTTTACTAAGCATCTTTCTCATGTCTGTTTTTCCTGTGGGATCTCCTATCATGGTAGTTCCTCCTCCTAACAATATTATAGGACGATGACCTGCCATTTGCATATGCTTCATTATCATTATCTGAACAAAATGACCTAAAGTTAAACTATCACCGGTTGCATCAATTCCAATATAAAAGGTAACGGATTCTTTTCCTAAAAGATCCCTGATTTCATCTTCATAGGTAACTTGTTCTATATATCCTCGTTCTCTGAGAATGTCAAATACATTTTTATTTTCCATTTGTAAATCCTCCTTCTTTTGAAATATATTAAAAAAGGTTTTTCTCATCCGTAAAGGACGAGAAAAACCCGTGGTACCACCTTAATTGCATATAAAAATATGCCTTTGACTATTTTAACGGATAGTAACCGTAATGATTTCTCATTATAACTCAGGAGCGTAATTCACATCTTTATAATTTATAGGATTCTCATCGACACCTATTTTCTGTTATTTAATTATAAAGAGCTACTTTATCCATCACAGTTCAACTTATATTTATTATATAATAATAAATGATATTGTATTTGTCAAGGGTTAAAAATTTTCAATGTCCTTAAATCCTTCTCCTATTACTTCATGAACAC
>NZ_FMIF01000031.1:0-7511 GCF_900095615.1 Sporanaerobacter sp. PP17-6a
CTAAAGCTCAAGATCAATTAATATATCTCTTAGCCTTTTTAATTCATCTCTTGTAAAAGTGACTCCTTTACCCATCTTTTCATGACTTGAATCCCAGTCTCTGATATCATATTTAGGCTCTCTGCCATTCCAGCTTATTAAGTTCAATTCCTTCTGCCACTTTTTATCCACGCCTGAAATCACCCCTATTTTTTCGATAACTTCATATTTGATTTCATTTGACATTGCTATTCTCTCCTTCTATATTAGAAAATATTATTTTCTTAATAAATTAAATCCGCCTTTCTATTGGCGAATATGATATCTTCATATTATGAATACTATTTTACCGCATGTCTTGTAATTAAATCAACTAAAAATTTCATATTTATGATTTAAAGATTTCTAAAAAATGTTTAGCGGCAGTAGAAATATATCTGATCCTGAAGGTGATACTGCTCCTAAGCCGGGTTTGGGGTGGCTAGCCCAACAAACAATTTTTGAGATTTTCCCGTACAGGAAAATCTTAAAAATGTGTTGGTGTATATACACCAGCCCTGCTTGTGCAATAGTGACAAGGGTAAAAAGCGGCAAATCATTTATTTTTAGGAATGCGACATACACATGTCGCATTCCATGAGATATAATAAAGGCAAAGGAGGGAAAAAGGATGTCATTTTCTGAAATATGTATTTACCAAGTCAAGCCAGACAAAGTTAATGAATTTGAAACTCTCATGAAAGAAGCTGTCCAATTCATGAAGCAGTTAGAGGGTGTATTACTGCTACGCTTTATTAAAAGAACACACAATATTAACGATTTTTCTTTGATCAAAGAGGGACTTCCACCACATAAGGTAACCCGTATTGTAAAGAGTGTTCGTTATATGCTTTATTGGGAGTTTGATACTATTGAGAACTATGGTACTGCACAAAAAAGCCTGTACGAAAGCTATTGGAAAGCTATCGAAAAATGCTTGGTAGTGCCACATGACAAGTATTTAGGGGAGGAGTTGTTTTAATGGATTTAGCATATTGTGGTTTGAATTGTGGCGAATGTCTTGTTTACCTTGCCACAATTCAACAATAATGATGAAGAACAAATCAGATTGGCAAAAGAGTATTCAACTGACACTTGTGTATTTTCAAAAGATGATATGTTTTGCTTGGGTTGCCATTCTGATACTCATTCAGAAAAAATGTGTGGGGACTGTGCGATTAGAAATTGCGGCGTAAAAAAATCTTGTAATATTTGTGCTAAAGGTAGCAAGGAGGGCGATATTGTGTCCACCTTTGCCCGCTTGCTTCAACATGATGCCGATAAGCAAGGCAGAGTTTGAAACAAGCATTCTGTCAAAGCGACATCCTTTCCAACGGGCGGTAACAGCGGTATAATTAGAGTATACATTATCGTCTGTTGGCTGTCGGATAGAGATTAATTTCATTAAAAATTAATCTCCAATTCTTAAAATAACTGACTCATACTTTTTATTCCATATTCTCTTCCCGATTTGGTTAACTTTATTACGTTATCTTCTATACATATTTTTTCTTCCCTTTTTAATTTTTCTACTATAAAATTCAAAAAATCATTATCCCAATGAAGATGATCTTTAATAGTATTTACTCCGCATTCTATATACTCATTATCAGTGCCTTCATGGTTATATATATGAAATATCAAAGATTTCTCCGCGAAATCTACTTTTTGATGTTTTCTTCTTTTTATAGTAGTCAAAAGTCCTCTCTCAGGAGCAAATATAAATACTATTAAAAATATTGTCCCAACCATAATTGCCATAGACCCTGCTATGGATATATCAAAAATGGATGCAAATTGATATCCTGATATTCCACTTGCTGCTCCTGCCAAAGCTGCTATTAAAACCATGTGTTTTAAATTATCTGTAAGAAGGTATGCTATTACGGGAGGGCCTATCATAAATGCTACAACCAAAATTGAACCTACTGCTTGAAAAGACCCTACTGCCGTTATAGAAACAACTGTCATAAGAAGATAATGTATTAGTATTGGAGAAAATCCCAAAACTGAAGCTAAGGTAGGATCAAAAGTTACTATTTTTAATTCCTTGAAGAATATAGTTACAAATAAAATATTCATAATAAGAATTGCTCCCATGGAATAAATAGCTTTGGCCCCTATATCTATCCCAAACACTCTCATCCTGTCAAATGGAGCAAAAGCCAATTCTCCTAACAATACCGAATCCGTATCCAGGTGAACCGAGCCTGCATATTTTGAAATTATTATAATGGCTATACTAAAAAGAAATGGAAATACAATTCCTATAGCTGAATCCTCCGACATAAGCCTGGTATTATGAAGCATTTCAGTTAAAAATACAGTAAGAACTCCTACTGCGGCGGCTCCTATTATAAGCAGAGGCGATGTAAGACTATGGACCATAAAAAAAGCTATTACTATTCCAAGCAAAATTGTATGGGTTATTGCATCGGACATCATTGACATCTTTCTCAGTACTAAAAACACTCCCGGAAGAGAACACGCTACCGATACTATTACCGCAATAATTTGAATTTCCAACTGTGGCTGCATTTATTCTTCCTCCTTTCCAAAATAATCTTGAACGTATTTTATCCCCTCTTCGGTAATCTTCCATTTATCAAAAATATCTTTCTGTACAAGATTCCTTTCCGACAAATTCTGTAATATATAAACAATCTGTGATTCTCCTTTTACTTTTGCACTATAAGGTTTTATTGCCGAAATTTCATGACCGTGATACAATTCCTTATGATTCATTGCTAAATTATATAAATTAATTAAAATCTTATCTTCGCTTATTTCTTTTTGATTTTTCCTTTCTTTAAAATATTTCCATATAAGCCCTCTGTTCGGCGAAAATGATAAACTTATCATCACTATTACACTTATAACCATTACTATCATAGGTCCCGTAGGAAGCTCAGATACTATTGAACTTAATATAGTTCCTAAAATTCCTGATATTGCTCCGAACATTGCTGATAATATAACCATAACAGAAAGTTTATCGGTCCACTGTCTGGCAGCCACAGCTGGAGCTATAAGCATAGAACTCATCAAAATAACTCCCACAGTTTGAAGACCTACAACTATAGTTGCTACTGTTATTCCCGAAAGGATCATAGTTATTTTTTTGACTGAAAACCCAATGCTTTCTGCAAATTCAGGATCAAAAGAAATTATTTTAAATTCCTTCCAAAATATAATAATCAAAGTTATTATTATAATTCCAAGGACTCCCATCATCCAAACTTCTCTTTTCAATAAAGTTGACGCCTGACCAAAAATAAATTTATCCAGTCCAGCTTGATTTGCATTTGGTATTTTCTGAATATAGGTCAAAAGTGCTATTCCACCTCCGAAAAAAACAGAAAGTACTAAAGCTAAAGCACTATCAAATTTTATTCTTGAATATCTTACTATAAAAAGAATTAAAAATGTAGCGGCAAGACCGGACATCAGAGCACCGAAAAGCAAAAATTCAGTTGTCTTAGTTTGAGTAATAAGAAAAACCAAAGCAATTCCCAAAAGAGCCGAGTGAGAAACCGAATCTCCTATCAAGCTCTCCTTTCTGATAACCGCAAAACTTCCCACAACTCCGCTTATTATCCCTAAAATTCCGGAACCCAATGCTACTATTCTTAAAGTATAATCTCTCAAAATTATCTGTAATATATCCATACTATCCCTACCTTTTCAAAATTTGTCCGGTACTTCTATAAGTTTTCTTTAAATTCTCTTCAGTAAATACCACATTAACAGGACCGCTATCTATTATTTGAGTATTCAGCAAAGTTACCCAATCAAAATATTCCGGAACAGTTTGAAGATCATGATGCACTACTATTACAGTTTTGCCTCTTTCCCTTAGTTCCTTTAAAAGAGATATTATCGCCTTTTCAGTTTTCGCATCCACTCCCTTAAAGGGTTCATCCATAAAATATATATCAACATCTTGAACAAGAGCTCTTGCAAGAAAAACTCTCTGCTGCTGTCCTCCGGAAAGCTGGCTTATCTGCCTGTCTGCAAATTCCTTCATTCCTAATTTCTCTAAGGCTTCTATTGATTTAATCTTATCATCATGAGAAGGTCTCTTTATCCATCCTAATGCTCCGTAACGCCCCATAAGAACTACATCCAATACATTTGTAGGAAAATCCCAATCAACACTCCCGCTTTGAGGCACATAAGCTATATGGCTTCTCTGTTCTTTATATGGTTTACCGTCAAATAATACATTTCCTGATATAGGTTTAATGAGTCCAAGCATAGCCTTAATTAGTGTAGATTTCCCTGCTCCGTTAGGGCCTACTATTGCCATTAAAACCCCTTTTGGTATTTTAAGATCTATATCCCATAAAACAGGTTTAACCTGATATACCACGGTCATATCTTCAACTTTTACTATATACTCATTATTGTCCACCTTTTCATCCCCTCTACTTTAATTATTTATTTTAATGCATCAACAATAGTATCAATATTATGTTTGAATGTGCCTATATACGTCCCTGCACTGGTATCCGGGTCTCCCAGAGAATCCGAATATAATTCTCCTCCGATTTTAACCTGAAAATTTTTAGCTTCCACAGCTTCTTGCAATGCCTCCATGTTTTTCTTCGGTATTGAGGTTTCAATAAATACGGCTTTAATTTGATGTTCTACGATAAAATCGGACAACTGGCGTACATTTGAGGTCCCTGCTTCAGCTGAAGTACTTATACCCTGAAGCCCTTTAACTTTAAACCCATATGCTTTCGCAAAATAATTAAATGCATCGTGAGCAGTTATAAGTATTCTTTTATCTTCAGGAATTTCTGATACTCTTTTAACTATATAATTATTCAGTTCTTTTAGTTCTGAAAGATAACTCTCTAAATTGGCATCGAATTCTTTCGAATGTTTTTTATCCAGTTTCTTTAATCCTTTTGCAACCTCTATTGCTTCATCTTCCCATATATTTACATCGAACCAAACATGAGGGTCGTAAACATTTGAATCACCATCAACTTTAATCAAATTTTTTTTATCTATTCCATCAGCAGCACAAACTACCAGTTTGTCTATATCTCTCAAATTTTCAAATACTTCTCCCATTTTTCCTTCCAAATTTAGACCTCCATATACTATCATATCAGCTTTTTGCATTAGTATAACATCCCCTGCACTTGCTTTATACAAATGAGGATCTATCCCCGGTCCCATTAAGCCATAAACGTCTATGTATTTACCTCCTATTTTCTTTACCAAATCTGTAAGCATAGTTGTAGTAGTAACTACTTTGTATTTCCCATTATCTTCAAACATATAATCTTTATTTCTTATATTTCCGCATCCCGTAACAGTAACAGCAATAATCAAAAAAAATAAAATAAAAGTCGCAAATTTCTTCATAAACTATGTTCCTCCCAAAGTTCCGATTTTCTTTATTATAATACCCCACCATTCAGCAAAGAAAACAATTATGCAGTCATCATATACTAAATAAAATATATAAAATTCTAAAACCCGCATATCCTCTATATCGAATTATACGGGTTTATTATCATATTATCACCTGTTATCACAATCTGCTCGAAATCGACAACACCTTTTCCAAGAACATCTTGTTTTGCTTTACCATATTACTGTTTGGAGCATATTTTTCTGCAATTTTATTATGGCGGTATGCTTTCTCGTATTCTTCCTTTGCAGAATAGCAAACACATAGCTGTATATGAGGAAGCCACGTAAAACATATATTATTTATCAATCCCCAGCTATTTTCTTCTAAAGGAAGATTGGTCGCCAAACTATACCAAAATATAGCTTCATCGTATTGCTTATTGTTTAAAAAATGATATCCTACTCTACAGCAGAAATCAGCTCTGGGAATCCCATACTCGAAACTTTTAAATGAATATCTCAATTCATTCTTGAAATCACCTATTCTGTAAAAACAATCCGCCAGATTGGCACAAGCAGTTTTTTTATCTTCCACCCAGCCATCCTCTGTTTCCAAAAATTTTTTATACTGTGCTATGGCCTTAGGAATAAAGTTATTATAATAAAGCTCATTCCCATAATAAAATATATCTCTCGTATTAAACATTTCTCCATTCTTCAATCTGTTCTCATATATTTTTAAATTTCTGTCTCCACTGTTTTTTACCTTTTTATGATATATGGAAATATTTGAATTTATAATGTTGCCATAAACATTCAAATATTCATGAACCGCTCCAATCCACATATAATTGTTTGCTCTTTTGACAAGTCTGTTTCTGCGTAAAGAAAATACAGAATTCCCATCTTCATCTTCTTCTAATACATAATTCATAGTAACTGAATCTATTGTAGTATCAAATTTACTTTTTAAGTCTATTAATTCTCTCATATCTTCTTCTTTCATTATATCATCTGCATCCATCCATAATATATAATCTTTTGTTGCTTTTCCAAAAGAAAAATTACGTGCTTTTGAAAAATCATCTTCCCAGGGGAAATCATATATATGTGCATTAAAATTCTGAGCTATATCTTTGGTTTTATCTGTTGAGCCCGTATCGACTATTACTATCTCATCAACAGCTCTTGCCACAGAATTTAAACATCTATATAATACATCTTCTTCATTTTTTGCTATCATGCACAAACTAATTGTAATATTTTTTTTCATAAAATCCTCCTTTAAAAGAATAGCCCTTTAAAAATTCAAAGAGCTATTCTTTTATTAAAAAATCTTTCTAAACCATTTTTACAAGTAATGAAACTGAAACTGCAGAACTAAGTGACAGTGTTGCAGATATTAAAGAATTATTTACTATTGATATTGAATCTCCAGCTTCTAATGATAATATTCCCTGACCTTTAACCTGACCTAAAGCTACTAAGGCAGTATAGTTAATCTCCGTCTGAATTACTGAATTTACTGCTATTGCAAATGTTGCATTAACACCCACGGTTGTTGATACTAAAAATTCTATTTCATAATCTCCAGTAGCATTTACTATTACATCAGGACTTGGAGCGATATGTGTCAATCCAACCACTACTCCATCATTAGTCAAAGGAATCTCAGCTCCGCCGAGTATTATGCCTGTTCCTAAACTTGTTCCAGGTGAATAGAAATATCCATAAGTTGACAATCCTCCCGCAGGTCCTGTCGGTCCTGTCGGACCTACTGGTCCTTGTATTCCTTGTGGTCCTACCGGTCCTTGCGGTCCTGTCGGTCCTGTCGGTCCTGCAGGTCCTGTTATACCTTGTGGTCCTTGAGGCCCTAAAGGTCCTTGAGCTCCTGTTATACCCTGTGGCCCTTGTGCTCCTGTTGCTCCTGCTGGGCCTGCTGGTCCCTGTGGTCCTGTTGCTCCCGCTGGGCCTGCTGGTCCCTGTGGTCCCTGCGCTCCTGTTGCTCCTGCTGGGCCTGCTGGTCCTTGCGGTCCTTGTGGGCCTTGAGCTCCTGTTATACCCTGTGGCCCTTGTGCTCCTGTTGCTCCTGCTGGGCCTGCTGGTCCCTGTGCTCCCTG
>NZ_FMIF01000003.1:0-34704 GCF_900095615.1 Sporanaerobacter sp. PP17-6a
GGTTTTTTCTTACTTATCAAAGGCAAACTATCGGGAATATATCCCTTATGTTACAGAGCATCAGGTATTTACAAATATTTTAAGCATCTATGGAATTTTTATTTTAGTATTTATCTGTTATTTATCAGTTACCTATACTCTGTTTAAACGGAATGTAATATCATGAAATTTATTTTTAATGGAGTTTATGATAATCCTTTATTTATGATATAATTTGAATTAAGATAAAATAAATTAACTATATAATTTTCACTTATGATGGTAAATATGGCAGGGAGGTGTAATATTGAAAATTAAAGAAATAAAGGAAATTTTAAATGCAGAAATCTTAACGGGAGAAGAATATCTCGACAGAGAGGTGAAGTATGCATTTAGTTCTGATTTGATGAGTGATATACTTGCTTGTGTGAATTCGGAAACTATACTTTTAACAGGACTTAATAATCCTCAAATAATGAAGGCGGCGGAGATGGTTGACCTGTCGGCAATTGTATTTGTTAGAGGGAAAAAGCCTGCAAGCACAATAATTGAGATAGCGAAAAAGAAGAACTTTGTTATAATGTTTACTGAAGAGACAATGTATACTGCATCTGGAAAATTATATAAGGAGAATTTAGAGGGACTTACTATTAAAAAGGAAGTTGGCAACCAATGAGCAATAATTTAATCAATATGGAGTATGAAGTAGCCAGAAATGATTTTGCTACTGCAGGGGATGCATCAAGCAATATAAAAAAGATTCTTGTTCAACTGGGAATTAATCCCCAAATAGTACGAAGGACAGCTATAGTTACTTATGAGGCGGAAATGAATTTAGTGATTCATTCTATTGGAGGGAAAATATTTGTAAATATTTCTCCAAAGGAAATAGAAATTATAGCTGAAGATAAAGGCCCAGGAATTGAAGATATTGATTTAGCTATGCAGGAAGGATATTCAACCGCATCTAATGATATAAGAGAACTTGGCTTTGGTGCAGGAATGGGACTTCCTAATATGAAAAAATTTTGTGATAAATTTGATATTGCTTCAGAAATTAATAAGGGAACAACTGTAAATATGAAAATATATATTAGCTAATAAAATTGGATTAGGTGGTATGAAAAATGAGAGAATATTTTCATTCCGTAGTATTGAATGATGAGAAATGCATAGGGTGTACAAATTGCATGCGACGATGCCCTACAGAAGCCATAAGGGTCAGAAATAAAAAGGCTGTTATTACAAAGGAAAGATGTGTTGATTGCGGAGAATGTATAAGAGTATGCCCAAGTCATGCACAGAATTCTGTTACAGATGACTTAAGTAGATTAAAGGAGTTTAAATTCAATATAGCTATTCCAAGCATATCTTTATATGGACAATTTAACAGCAGCGTAGATATGGACAGGGTATATGAGGGAATTCGGGAAATAGGTTTTGATTGTGTTTTTGACGAAGGAATAGCAGCTGATATATTGACTAATGTTATTAAGCATATGATTAACAAGAAAGATATTCGCAAACCTATTATATCTTCTATGTGCCCGGCAATATTAAGGCTTATACAAGTTAAATTTCCTTCTCTTATAGAAAATATAGTTAATGTCGAATCTCCGATGGAAATAGCGGGAAGATTGGCAAGAGAAGCTGCAGAGAGACAATATGGTTATAAGTCAGAAGAAATAGGAGTATTTTGTTTGGCATCATGTCCTGCAAAGGTTACCAGCATCATGAAACCCATAGGAATAGAGAAGTCTTCATTAAACGGAGCTATTGCAATAAATAAGATATATGGCCCAGTTGCTGAAAAGATGAAGAGGATTGAGTCCTGTAATCATTATGAAAAAGGGACTGTAAATGGGATAAGCTGGGCAACGGTAGGGGGGCAGAGTAAATCCATTGGAATAGATAATTATATTGCAGTAGACGGAATTGAAAATGTAATAGGAGTATTGGAGAAGATGGAACTTGGAAAGCTTGATAGTGTAGTGTACTTTGAAGGGTTAGCTTGTATGGGAGGATGTGTAGGAGGGCCTTTAAATGTGGAAAATCCCTTTATAGCTAAAAGTATTATTGAAAGGTTATCTTACTATACAGGATATAATGTAACCGCTACTAAATATACTGATGAAGATTATATTAAGAAGATATTAGAAAATGGAATTATAAATTGGACAAATAAAATTGAACAGAAGGGAATATTGAATTTAGATGAGGATATAAATAGGGCGATGGAAAAATTGGCAAGAATGAAAAGAATAGAAAACGCATTACCGGGACTTGACTGCGGTTCTTGCGGAGCTCCAACTTGTCATGCTTTGGCAGAAGATACCATAAGGGGTTTTGCCCAAGTAAAAGATTGCATATTTATAAAGGATTTGAAAAAATTAAATGATGATGGAGGAGAAATATGAAACTTAAAGATATAGCTGAAAATTTAAAATTGGAAGCAATAGGGGGATTTGATGAAAACAGAGAAGTCGACGGAGCATATATAGGAGATTTGTTAAGTGTTGTGATGGCCAATGGAAAAGAAAACAATATTTGGATTACCATTCAGACTCATATTAATATTATTGCAGTTGCTGTTTTAGTAAATATGTCCGGCATAATCATAGCTGAAGATATGGAAATTGATAAAAATACTGTTGAAAAAGCTAAAGAGGAAAAAGTAGCTTTATTTAAATCTAAACTTACCAGTTATGAAATTGCCTGTCAATTAAATAATTTGGGTATTTAATATGAAATATTCTTTTGATATGCATATACATTCGTCTTTATCTCCATGTGCATCTGATGATATGACGCCTAACAATATTGTGAATATGGCATATATAAAAAAGCTCAATATTATTTCCATAACGGATCATAATTCAATGATAAATGTAAGTTCAGCAGAAAAAATTGCATATAAAAGAGGAATACTATTGATACCGGGAATGGAAGTAAATACGAAAGAAGAGGTTCATATTCTCTGTTATTTTAGGAATATTGAAGAAGGATTGGAATTTGGGAAACTGATATATGATAGTATTCCTGACATAAAAAATGCAGAAAAATTTTTTGGACAACAGCTGGCATTAGATGAAGAGGATTCTGTAATATATAGGGAAGAGAAGCTTCTTACCAGTGCCAGCAGCTATTCTATAGATGAAATAGATAAATTAGTTAAGAAATATAACGGAATAATTGTTCCTGCCCATATAGACAGGAAATCTTACAGTATACTGTCTGTCCTCGGATTTATTCCAAAAAATTTAGACATATCCACTGTGGAAATTTCTTCTGAATGCAATGAAGAAATGATAGAAAAAATGAACATAAAGGGTATTTATAATATCATTACAAATTCGGATGCCCATGATTTATGGCAAATAAATGAAGCCGAAAATTTTATGGAATTGAGCAGTTTAAATTTAAATGAAGTTTTTAGGTATCTAAGAAATGAGGAGAAACGGATAAAATGAAAGAACTGTCACTTCATGTTTTAGATTTGGGAATAAATTCTATAGATGCTGAAGCAAATAAAATAACTATAGTAATAAATGAAGATACGAAAAATGATATCTTATCTGTTGAGATAGATGATGACGGTAAGGGAATGGATGAATATACTGCCAATAATGCGGTTAACCCTTTTGTAACAACGAGAAAGACAAGAAAAGTAGGACTGGGAATTCCATTAACCGAGCAAGCTGCTAAACAGTGTGGCGGAGATTTTAATATTGAATCTGTGAAAGGCAAGGGAACAAGGATAAAATTTTCTTTCAAATATTTTCACATAGACAGGGAACCCCTTGGAAACATGGGACAGACAATAATGACTTTAATCAACACAAATAAAGACGTAGATATTTATTATAAACATATTTATGACAAAAATGAGTTTATCTTCGATACAATACAAATAAAGAAAATTCTTGGTTCTGTTGATATAAACAGTCCCGATATATTGCTATGGATAAGGGATTACATTAACGATAATATAGCTGAAATTAAGAAAAAGATGTATTAATGATTCCATGGAAAACTTTTTTATACAATTGTCCTTTGATTTTGTGGATTTTATAAATACCCTATGAAGTAGTTGGGGTATTTTTTGTTTATATATTTTTACATAAAATTGTAGCTTGTAAATGAAAAATATAAATGGTAAACTAATTATGTATAATACCTAATTCATTTATAATGGAAAGGTGTTTCTATTGACAAAAGGAGATAAATATTTAATAATCATTATTATAATCATAAGCCTAATTTCTATTATATATGTGGAAAGAGATGCAACATCATATAATTCAAAATATATTAGTATTCAAGTGAATGGGAAGGAGTACAAAAAAATTACTTTTAATCCGAAAATGGTAGGAAAAACCATACCAATTAAAACGAAATACGGTTATAATTTAATAGAAATAGGGGATAAAAAAGTTAGAGTAATTGAGGCAGATTGTCCTGATAAATTAGATGTGAAGCAGGGATATATTTCTAAGCCTGGAGAAACGATAGTTTGCTTGCCGAATAGACTAATAATTGAAATCAAAGGAGAAAATGGTGAAAATGAAATAGATTATCTTAGCTATTAAGAAAGCGGGGTATTTGTGAGAAATATAAGGAGTATGTTGTTTTTGGCATTGCTGGTTTCTATGGGATTGGCATTAAGTATTATAGAATCCTTTATTCCTGTCCCTTTTATTATACCTGGAGCTAAACTGGGACTTTCCAATATTGTCATATTGATAACTTTAGTATTATTTGGCTTTAAAGAAGCATTAATTGTAGGAATATTGAAGAGTATAGCTTTTGTGTTAAGTACAGGAAGTGTTTCCAGTTTAATATATAGTTTATTGGGTTCGGTTTTTAGTTGCCTAATTATGTATTTTGTCTATAAATACTTTTCCAATATATTTAGTCTTATTGGAGTAAGTATATTTGGGGCAGTAGCTCATAATGTTTCTCAAGTGGCAGTGGCAAGTCTGATAATGAATAATTTTAAGGTATTTTCTTATTTACCTCCATTGCTTCCCGTAAGTCTTCTTACAGGATATTTTGTTGGTCTTTCTTCAATTTATATTAATAAAAATTTAGAAAAAAATTTTAAAAAAATAGGAATTAATAGAGATTAGGTGGTATTATATATGAGAAAAGTAATATTGGCATCCTCTTCTTCAAGGAGAAAGGATATTCTTTCTAAATATAAGATTGACTTAGAAATATATCCTAGTTTTATAAATGAAAAAGTAAGGGGAAATTTTAGTCCGGAAGAAACGGTTATGTCATTATCATTCGAGAAAGCCAAAAGTGTTGAAAAATATTTTAAAAATCACGAAATAATAATCGGAGCTGATACTGTTGTTTATATAGATAATATGATATTGGGAAAACCTAAAGATGAGCAGGATGCCTTTAATATGATAAAACTGTTGAGTGGGAGAGAACATAATGTAGTAACTGGGATATCAATTATAGAGGCAGATTCAAATATTAAAATTATAGATTATGAGAAAACAAAGGTAGTGTTTAGAAAATTAAGTGATGATAAAATCAAAAATTATATAGAAACCAATGAATATGAGGATAAAGCTGGAGGATACGGAATACAAGGATATGGAGAAATATTAGTTGAAAGAATTGAGGGATGTTATTCTAATGTAGTAGGTATGCCGGTTTTTAAACTTGATTATCTTTTAGAAAAATATTTTAATATAAGTTTATTATGAAAAAACATTATTTTCAAGGAGAGTAGAAAATCCTATGGAGAAAAAAGATGTAACCTTAGGGAATTATACGATTAAAAGCTGGCCTGTTTCAGAGAGACCAAGGGAAAAGCTTCAAAGGCATGGTGTAGGTTTTTTATCTAATTCGGAGCTTTTGGCCATAATCATAAGAACCGGGCATAAAGATGATACCGCTATGGACTTGGCTCAGAAGATATTATCCATGGATCAAAACGGAATCGGATATTTGTCTGATGTTAAACAGGAAGAGTTAACTCAAATCAAGGGAATCGGATATTGTAAAGCAGCACAGATAGTCGCTGCAGTCGAACTGGGAAAGAGAATTTCATCTCAATATAATTATAATATGGAAAAAATCCAGGTAAGTTCTCCTGAGGTTTTAGTAAATCTGCTTATGGAGGAGATGAGATATTTAAAAAAGGAATATTTTAAAATAGCGATATTAAATACAAAGAATAATATAATAAGTATTGAAACAATTTCTGTTGGAAATTTGAATTCTTCCATTGTGCATCCTCGGGAAGTTTTTAATTTGGCTATTAGAAAGAGTGCAAATTCCATTATTTTAATACATAATCACCCAAGTGGAGATCCAAATCCCAGTCCTGAAGATATCAATATTACTAATAGACTAATAGAAGCGGGTAATATTGTCGGGATTACGGTGTTAGACCATATAATAATTGGTGATAATAGATATGTAAGTTTTAAGGAAAGAAGTATAATTTAAGGAGAAGAAAGGAAGGAACAATATATGGGCTTATTCAGTAGTTTTACGAAAGATATGGGTATAGATTTAGGAACAGCAAATACTTTGGTATATATGAAAGGAAAAGGAATAGTATTGAGAGAGCCTTCTGTAGTAGCAATTCAGACAAATACAAAGCAGGTTTTAGCAGTAGGCGAAGAGGCAAAGAAAATGATAGGCAGGACTCCGGGACATATAGTAGCTATAAGACCTTTAAAGGACGGAGTTATTGCTGATTTTGATATAACGCAGAATATGCTTAAATATTTTATAAGAAAAGCAATTCAGAAGAAAACAATATTTCAGCCGAGAGTGGTAATATGTGTTCCATCAGGTGTTACCGAGGTGGAAAAGAGAGCTGTAGAAGAAGCTACTATTCATGCAGGAGCAAGAGAGGCTTATTTAATAGAAGAGCCTATGGCCGCAGCAATAGGAGCAGGTCTTCCTGTTCACGAAGCAACCGGAAGCATGATCGTAGATATAGGAGGAGGTACAGCGGAAGTTGCAGTCATATCTTTGGGAGGAATAGTTACCAGCCGTTCTATAAGAATTGCCGGAGATGAATTAGATGAATCTATCGTATATTATATTAAGAAGGAATATAATTTGATGATTGGTGAAAGAACAGCGGAAGAAGTGAAAATTTCCATTGGTTCGGCTGATATTAAGGAAAAAGAAACGAAGATGAGTATACGAGGAAGGGATCTGATAAGCGGACTTCCGAATACTATAGAGATAAGTTCTTCAGAGATATATGAAGCAATGAAGGAGCCGGTTAATAATATAGTAGAGGCTATAAAATTTACTCTTGAGAAGACTCCTCCGGAACTTGCATCTGATATAATGGAGCAGGGAATAACATTAAGCGGAGGCGGAGCTTTACTTGATGGGATTGATAGGCTTATAAGCCGAGAAACGGGAATGCCTGTATATATAGCGGAAAACCCCTTAGATTGTGTGGCTTTGGGGGCGGGGAAAACTTTAGGCAGCATAGATGTGCTTAAAAGGACGTCGTCCAATAATAATAGAATTGGTTAGTGGTGATAATTATGTCATTTCTAAAAAAATATGGAGATAGAATGATAGTTATTTCAATTACTATCATTCTAATAGCCATCATCGGGTTAACGGGTTCTGAAAGAATGCAGCTGACTTCCGTGGAGAGAATAATAGGAAATATTTTTTCTCCGGTGGAAAAAGTTTTTTCTGCTGCAAGTAATAAGGTTGTTAATGGAATAGATTCTGTAAAGAATGTTTTTCGTTTAAAGGAGGAAAATGAAAACCTCAGAAAAAAAGTAGCAGAATTAGAAAATAAAAATAGGGAATATGAAAATATTATTTCTAAAGCAGATTATCTTCAGAAAGAAGAACAGCTATTAAATAATACAAAATATAATTTGGTAGGTGCTAATATCATTGCAAAAGAACCTGGAAATTGGTTTGACAGATTTGTTATAGATAAAGGACTAAAAGATGGAATAAAAAAGGGTGACACAGTTGTTCAGGGAATAGAAATTGAAAATAATGTTGTGCAAGAAGGATTGGTAGGAAGAGTTTCAGATGTAGGAGATAATTGGGCAAAGGTTATATCTATAATAGATGAAAATAGTGATATTTCTTATAAGATAATAAGAACTCAAGACGGAGGGATTTTATCGGGAAGTGTTGATGGAAAGTTGTCAGGATATTTATTTGACAGTGATGCAGATATAGTTAAAGGAGACAAGCTTTTTACTTCCGGACTTGGAGAAGGTTTTGTGAAAGATTTATATGTCGGAGAAGTGACCGAAGTAGAAAAAGATGAAAAAAATTTGATGAAAAGTATTTTAGTGGACCCGGCCATAAATTTTAAAAAGATATATAAAGTATATATAATTATTAATAAATAATGAGGGGTAGAAATTTGCGCTGGTTAATTATTTTATGCATTGTTATTTTCAACTTCATATTGCAGAGTACGGTTATTCCACATATAGCAGTATTAGGGGTTGTTCCTAATACTGCCTTGATAATTGTAGTATCCCTAGCTATTTTGAACGGAAAAAGGGAGGGAGCTGTGGTAGGGATAATCGCAGGATTTCTTCAGGACATTTTTTTTAGCCCTGTACTTGGGGTAAATGCTCTTATATATTTTTTAATAGGATATTTTATTGGAATTATGGAAACTAAAATATATAAGGATAGCTTAATCGCACCTTTTATTTTTATTTCCCTGGGAACGGTTATATATCATCTCCTGTATTTTATAATAATGTATTTTCTATCAATGAATTCTTATTTTTATGATCTTATAAGAAATGTTATAATTATTGAAATAATATATAATGTTATTTTATCAATTCCATTATATAAATGGTTATTGAAGAAATTTACTGTTTCTTCCATTAAATTTGGAGGGAAATAGAGGTGAGTTCTGTGAAACTTATTGATAAATTAAAGGACAGATATAACATACTAATGATTTTTATCTTTGCAGTATTTTTTGTTCTTTTTTTTCAATTGGCAAGATTAACAATAGTTCAGGGAGATTATTATAGGGATATATCCGATAATAAAAGACTGAAAGAAATTTCCATTACCGCACCGAGAGGAGAAATCAGGGACAGGTATGGACGGCTGTTGGCAGGGAACAAGCCAAGTTTTACTGTTCAGATTTTAAAAGATGAATTGAATTTAAAGGATAAAAAAGAAAGAAATAAAACAGTATTAAATTTGTCAAGACTTTTAGAGGAGGATGGCGTTAATTATATAGATGAGTTTCCTATAGAAATGAATGTTTTTAAATACAAAAATGAAGACTCATATAATAATGAGAACCAAGATCCGGAAGAAAAAATCATTGATATAATAATTAATAATAATTTTCTTCATCAAATATTAAATACATTTTATGTTGATAACGAAAATTTTAAGTTCTTAACAGGGAATAAAGCTATTCATGCTCTGCAGAGCAAAGGAATAGATATGCCTATAGAAATTTCTCTTGCTGACGGAGGGGTTGTTTTTAATTTTGAGGAGGGGAAAGACATAGATGAATGGAAGACGGAGAACAAACTGCCTCTTAAATCATCTCCCGAGGAATGTATACTTAGCCTTATAGGTAATGACAGAAACATTATAAGAAAAATAATAGATCATCCTATATCCAGACAATTAACTTATGATTTATTAAAAAGTAAAGGATATGTAGACGATATTGAAATTCAGCCTTTTGATTTAACATTTGACGAGGAATATGAGAGTCAGAAAAGATCTCTCATGAAAAAATATAATAATATAACGATGAAGAGTAGTGCAAAAGATGATTTCGTGAATATAGTAATGCAGACTTCCGTTAATAATTTATTGGAAAAGGTAGTAGAGGAAAAAGATGATAAGGGCAAAGTTACGGAGACTATAATTCCGGGTAAAATATTAATTTCCAAGATCGAAGAGAAGAATGTTAAATGTCCCGTTACTTATGAGTTGAATGAGGAAAAGACGGGCTTGATTTACAAATTCAAAGACAATAGTTCTTCAGGCTCTGATACACCTATAAACGTTTTAATAGAGCTGGGTAAAAAAACAGGTGCGTTAAAAGAAACCATATTGGATAAGAAAGTTAAAAATATTGCTCAGGAAGTTTTGCTGAATAATGGTGTTAATCCTAAGATATCCGTTTCAAATTTACAATATGTAAGTATAAATAATAAAAATAATTGGTTTAGCCAATTTAATATTCCAAAAAAAAGCAGTGCGGAAGAAGCTTTTTACTTTTTGAGAGATAAATTTGAAATAGATAAAAAACTTAGCGAATATGAAGTAAGACCTATGCTTTTAATATTGGATCAGTTGAACAGCCAAGGCTATAGAGCTTATCAACCGATTAATATCGCATATGGGATAAAGGATTCAACTGTAGCAAAATTGGAAGAGGGAAAAATGGATATGTCAGGTGTTCAGGTTTCTATTGAACCGATAAGATATTATCCCCTCGGGAATACTGCATCTCATATATTAGGATACTTAGGAAAGATATCTCAATCTAATGAAATAAAAAAATACGTTGAAGAAAACGGCTATTCTCCCAATGATATAATAGGAAAAACGGGAATAGAAGAAAAGTATGAAGATCAGATGAAAGGAAAAGAAGGCAAAAAAATTGTGGAGGTTGATGCCTTTGGAAATACAATTAATACAATCAGTCAGGAAGATCCCACACCGGGAGATAATTTATATCTTACTATCGATGCGAAGCTACAAGAGGTGGCAGAAGTTGCTCTTAAAAAGGGCATAGAAGCAATTCAAAAAGGCGGAGTTTACGAAAGCAAGTGGGGAAATTATAAGTTCGGAATTAATAAGAGTAAGGGAAGACCTTATGTTAATGCAACAAGCGGAGCTTTGGTTGCCACAGATGTAAAAACCGGAGAAATATTGGCCTTAGCCAATTATCCGGACTATGATCCAAATATGTTTTCCACAGGAATATCAAATTCAGATTGGGAAAGCCTCTTTCCCGAAAACGAGGAGGACACTTTAGCACCAAGGCCTTTATACAATGTTGCTTTACAAACGGCTATTCAGCCTGGGTCCACTTTTAAGATGGTTACCGCTATGGCGGCTTTGGAGAAAGGTATGGATCCTAATAAGACCATCAGAGATATGGGTTATGTAGATATAGGCAATAAGAGATTTACATGCCTGATATGGAAAAATGGCAGAGGAAGTCATGGAAATGAAAATGTATATAATGCTATAAGAGATTCCTGTAACTATTACTTTTATACCTTAGCTCTCGGAAAAAATCAAAGGACAGGAGAAAGTATTGGAATTAAGCTGGATATTGAGGATATCACCAATATGGCTAAAAAATTTGGGTTGAATGATAAAACGGGAATAGAAATAGATGTTCCGGCGGAAGCTCATGGTGGAGTTCCTGATCCAAGTAAAAAGATTGCAAGTACTAAGGGCATTTTAAAAAGATATCTTAAAGAAAACATAAATAAATATGTAAAAGATGGCGTAAAATTAGACGATAAGGATTTAGAAGAAGTAATAAATGAAATAATCAGTTGGGTAGGAAATGAAGAGCTTTTATCCAGAACGGAAGTAATAAAAAGATTGGATAAAATGGGAATAGATCCTGAAAAAAGGCTTGAGGGAGAAAGAGAAGGGTTAGCCGATAAAATTAAATATACTTATTTAAATCAGGCAGGTTGGAATATAGCCGATACTCTTAATATTACTATTGGACAAGGGCAAAATTCTTATACTCCAATACAGATGGCAAATTATATAGCCACTTTGTCAAACGGAGGATATCTTCATAAGATGTCAGTGGTTGACTCAATAAAAAATTATGATAATTCTGCAGTGGAATATAAAAGAGAAGATTCGGGTCAGAAGATAAAGCTTAACGATTATGAGAATTTGGAACGTGTTAAATATGCGATGAGAAAGGTTGCCGTAGAAGGTACGGCAAAGAGCATATTTTCTAAATTCCCAGTGAAAGTGGCTGCTAAAACGGGAACGGCACAAAAAAGCGGTATTAATCCCGTTACATTGGATACCTATGATGATTATGCATGGTTTGTGGCCTTTGCACCATACGATGACCCTCAGATTGCCATATCGGTAGTAATATTTCAAGGAGGAAGCGGAGGTTATGCCGGCCCAATAGCAAGAGATGTTATAGCTGAATATCTTGGTCTAAATGAAGAGGAAGAACAAAAAGAAGTGTTACCAATAGAAAATGAATTGTCAAGGTAGTCCACCTTCCAATTCATTTTTTAATAAAGAAGGAATTACAAATTAAATGAAGAATATTAATAGTGTTATTTGTTGGAGGTCTGCAGATGAGCAATGAGTTGGTTTCTTTTAAGGGAACAAGAAATGGAATATGTATATATATAAAGGATGGGAATTTTTCTTTAATAAAAAATGAGTTAGATAGGAAGCTGAAAAGGTCGAATTCATTTTTCAAAGGAGGGAGAATATCTGATATTAAGGGAAAAGCTTTAACAGAAGAAGAAAAAAGTGAAATTAAGGAATTAATAAATGATAAATATAAATTGGACATCAATGAAAATGCTTTAGCTTCGGAAAACTTAGAGGAAGGTTTTCTGAGGGATGAAAGTGAAGGAATGACAAAATTTATTACTACCACTGTGAGATCTGGACAAACTATAGAGTATTCTGGCAATTTAGTAATACTGGGAGATATAAATCCGGGAGGGATGATATCGGCTAAAGGCAACATTGTAGTACTTGGACATTTGAGAGGAATTGCTCATGCCGGAGTAGATGGAAACAAAAAAGTTTTTGTTGCCGCTTACGAGTTAAACCCTACCCAACTTAGAATAGCTGATATTATTGCAAGAAAACCCGATGGGGAAGTGAATATTTCAAAATGGCCTGAAATAGCCAGAGTATGTGATGGAGAAGTGGTAATAGAGCCTTATTTACTTAAGAATAAATAGTAGAGGAGGAGAAAGTATGGGCAAAGTTATTGTTGTGACATCTGGTAAAGGAGGAGTAGGTAAAACTACTACCACAGCAAATATAGGTACTGGATTAGCATTACTTGAAAAGAAAGTAGTAGTAGTGGATTCAGATATAGGACTGAGGAATCTTGACGTAGTAATGGGATTGGAGAATAGAATTGTTTATGATATAGTAGACGTAGTAGAAAAAGTTTGCAGATTAAAGCAAGGGTTAATAAGAGATAAAAGATATGAGGGTTTATATCTTCTTCCTGCTGCTCAAACGAAGGATAAAACCGCAATAAATCCTGAACAAATGTTGGAACTATGTAATAATTTAAAAGAAGAATTTGAATATGTAATAATAGATTCTCCTGCCGGTATCGAACAGGGATTTCAAAATGCAATTGCAGGAGCGGATGAAGCTATTGTTGTAACTACACCGGAAATATCAGCGGTAAGAGATGCAGATAGAGTAATAGGTTTGTTGGAATCAAAGGGCTTACATAATCCAAGGCTTATAGTTAACAGAATTCGCCAAGATATGGTTAAAAAGGGAGATATGATGAATATTGATGATATAATAGACATTTTGGCAATTGAGCTTTTAGGGGTTGTTCCAGATGACGAAGCCATAGTTATTTCTACTAACAAAGGTGAGCCGGTAGTTACTGATCAAAATGCTCGTTCAGGGATGGCCTATAGAAATATTGCAAGAAGAATACTCGGAGAGAAAGTAGATTTTCTTGATTTAAATACCGATGAGGGAAAATTTAATAAAATATTGAAAATTCTTTTTGGAAGGTAAGGGGGGATTTTTTTGGATTTATTAAGATTTTTTAGTAAAAGTAGCTCGAACAGTAAAAACATTGCTAAAGAGAGATTAAAACTTGTTTTAGTACATGATAGAGGAGATTTGTCGCCTAAATTTCTTGAAATGATTAAAGGAGATATAATAAGGGTAATCTCTGAATATGTAGAAATTGATAAGGACGGATTGGATATCAAGATGACAAGAACCAGGAGGGAAACTGATAATATGCCTATTCCGGCATTGGTAGCCAACATTCCCATATTAAAGATTAAAAATAAATCATAATAGTGTTTGTAAGCCCTAACTGCGGAGGTTAGGGTTTTTTTAAGATAAAAAGAAGAATATTATTAGTAATAAAACCTGTCTGTTTAAAATATTCTATTAATATATTGATAGGCAGGTGGATAATATGAATATTAAAAATTTAAACAAAATTTTTAGGATAAATACGCAATTTTATAAGGACAGAAGATTTTATGAAAAACAGATAAAAAGAATGATTATCATTTTAATAATAATCATTATCATTTTAATTTTAAAAAGGATTAATTCTAATTTTTCCAATAATGTTATAAGGATTATAGATAAAGGGGTTAATTATAAATTTGAAATTAAAAAGGACGGTAAAAAGATAATTGATTTTGCTAAAAACAAGATTAAGATACCTGATAAAATTGTAACCGTGTTCAACAGTTTTCAAGGGAAAGAGGAATATATTGTTCCGATGGAGGGAAAAATATATAAATACTTTGGAGAAGGGAAACAAGTAAAAAATAAGGTTTTTAACAACGGAATTGATATAATTCCTGCAAGTGAAGGAGTAGCTTATTCTATCGGCGACGGAACCGTATCAGATATTGAGGACAAAAATAGTTTGGGATATTTTGTTACCGTAGATTATGGAGAAATCAGTGCCGTTTACGGTCAGATGAAAGAAGTTCATGTTGAAAAAGGGGACAAAGTCGCTAAAGGACAAAAGATTGGAAGCCTTGGAAACCTTAAAGAAGGAAATAGATATTTACATTTTGAAATACGAGTGAAGGGGGAACCTGTAAATCCGGAAGAATATATTAATTTTTAAAAGCAAAATCATCTTGATTTTGCTTTTAATCTATTAAAAAAGTATAAAAAGTGGTATTATATTACTTATGAAAAATAGGAAGGTGGAGGATTAATTGATTAATGTGGAGAAATTGGATAAGATTCTTCCTATAGTAGAAAAACCTGCAAGATATATAGGAATGGAATTGAATTCCGTTAAAAAGGATTTAAACAATATAAATGTCAAATTTGCATTTGCTTTTCCAGATGTTTATGAAGTTGGAATGTCTCATTTAGGCCTTCATATTATTTATAATTTATTGAACAAAGAAGATGATATTGCCTGCGAAAGGGTGTTTGCCCCTTGGCCTGATATGGAAAATGGAATGAGGCGAGAAGGGATTCCCCTGTTTACTCTTGAAAACAAGGTTCCTATAAATGAATTTGATTTTGTAGGATTTACCCTTCAATATGAAATGAGCTATACCAATATTATCAATATGCTTGATCTTGGCGGTATTCCTATAATTTCGGAAGACAGGACAGAGGAAGATCCTTTTATTATAGCCGGCGGGCCTTGTGCTTATAACCCGGAACCTTTGTGGGAAATAATGGATTTTTTTGTTATGGGGGAAAGTGAAGAAGCTTTTTTTGAGATAACCGAAAAATTTAAAAAGTGGAAAAAGGAAAGTAAATCAAGAGATGAATTTTTAAGAGAAGTTTGCTTAATAGAGGGAGTATATGTTCCTAAATTCTATGAAGTTTCTTATAATGATAACGGAACAGTAAGAGAATTTATACCTAAGTATAATAATGTTCCTTCTAAAGTTAAAAAAAGAATAATCAAGAATCTTGATAATGTATATTATCCCGATAAGTTGATAGTTCCATATATAGATATAGTACATGACAGAGTACCTGTTGAAATATTTAGAGGCTGCAGCAGAGGCTGCAGGTTTTGTCAGGCAGGAATGATATATAGGCCTGTAAGAGAAAAAAAAGTAGATACTATTGTAAGAACTGCAGAAGAACTAATATTAAAAACCGGATATGATAATGTTTCACTTACTTCCTTGAGTTCCTGTGATTATTCTCAGCTGGAAAATCTGATTAAAATACTTATGAAAAAATTCGAAAAGGATGATGTTGGAGTATCCCTTCCGTCTTTAAGATTGGATTCTTTCCAATTAGATGTAATACAAGAAATCGAAAAAGTAAGGAAAACGGGTTTGACTTTTGCTCCGGAAGCAGGAAGTCAAAGGCTTAGAGATGTAATTAATAAGGGAGTGACAGAAGAAGACCTTATAAGGACATCCACTTATGCTTTTAGTGAGGGCTGGTCATCCATTAAGCTGTATTTTATGATTGGACTTCCCACCGAGACGGATGAGGATATCCTGGGAATAAAGGATTTATCTTATAAAGTAAAGGACTTGTTTTTTGCTACACCTTCCGAAAGGAGAAAAGGAAATTTGAGAATCACTACAAGTGCCGCGTGTTTTGTACCAAAGCCTTTTACACCTTTTCAGTGGGTGGGACAGAATTCCTTAGATGAATTTAACAGAAAAATTTCCTTATTGAGAAATAGTATAAGGGATAAGAAGGTAACATTTAATTATCATGACCCTAAGTTGAGTTATTTAGAAGCAATTCTTGCCAGAGGAGACAGAAAAATAGGTAAGGTCTTAATAAGGGCTTGGGAAAAAGGATGTAAGTTTGATGGTTGGGGTAATTTATTTAAATTTGATAAATGGATGGAAGCCTTTAAAGAAATGAATATAGATGGAGATTTTTATGCATTGAGAGAAAGAAAAACCGATGAGGTGCTTCCTTGGGATTTTATAGATATAGGGGTATCAAAGAAATATCTGATTAGGGAGTATGAAAAATCTCTAAAGGGCGAATTGACAAAAGATTGTAGATTAGCCTGCAACGATTGCGGAATCAAAGAAAGTTTTTCGGGTGGTGTATGTGATTGAATTTAAGAATTAAGTTCACTAAAAAAAATTATTTGAAATATATCTCTCATTTGGATCTGATGAGATTGTTTCAAAGAGCATTTAAAAGGTGTAATATGCCGGTTAAACATACTGAAGGATTTAATCCTCATCTTAAGTTTTCTATAGGGGCACCTTTGTCCTTAGGAATATCAAGTGATGGAGAGTATATGGATGTCGATTTGGAAAGGAAAGTTTCCATAGATGAATTTATAAAATCCATGAATAAAGTATTGCCTGAAGATATTAGAATTATTTGTGGAAAATATGTGGAGGATAAACCGTCTTTGTCCTCCGTTATACAGTGGAGTTATTATAAAATAGAATTTAAAATCAAAGAAGAATTGACAGAAGACGAAATTAAAAAACTTATGAAGGATTATCTAAATTGCGATAGCATTGAATTTGTGAAAGAAAGGAAGAAAAAAGGGAGATTACAGCAAAAGATTGAAAACATAAGACCTCAAGTTGGAAATATCGTCTTAAAAAATAAAGAAGACAGGATAATTGTTTTAGATGTTTTACTTAAAACATCAGAAAATGGAAATTTAAAACCTAAAGATTTTCTTTCCTCGTTTATTGATTTTTATCATTTGTCCTTGGATGATTATTGTGTAAATATTCATAGGATTGATATGTATGGAGAAAAAGAAAATTCCATATTCAACATTATATGAAATGACAGGGGGCATCTTTTTTATGAATTATATCTTAATATATTATAATAACAAAAAAACCGAGGTAGCCATATTGGAAGAGGATAAATTAGTTGAATATTATATAGAAGAAGAACCGGAAGATGAAATTGTGGGAAATATATACAGGGGAAGAGTGAAAAATGTACTTCTGGGTATGGAAGCAGCATTTGTTGATATAGGAATTGGTAAGAATGCTTATTTATATATAAAAGACGTAATTCCCAAACCCATGATTTCTTCCGGTAAAAATGTTTCCATTGGGGAAGCGTTAAAGGCAGGGCAAGAAATAATAGTTCAGGTAGTTAAAGAATCATTTCAAAACAAGGGACCTAAGGTTACAACTCATATTACTATTCCCGGGAAGTATTTGGTCCTTACTCCTTTTAATAATAGAATAAATATATCTAAAAAAATAGAGGACAAAGAGGAAATAAGAAGGCTTTTTAATATAGCTAAGGAGATTAAAGTTGAAGGTATCGGGATGATCTTGAGAACGGCTTCTATGGGAGCTGATAAGGAGGAAATAAAAAAAGAACTGAAATTTCTTATGGGTATATGGAGAAGAATTGAAATGGAAAAAAATTTTCTTCCCTGCCCTAAGTTATTATATAAGGAAATGGATATCACCCAACGAATTGTCAGAGACGTGATACTAAATAATATGGATAATGTTATTGTAAATGACAGGAAAATATATAAAAGCATATCGAAATTAGTGAAATCGGTTTCTGCAGATTTGACAGACAAGATAATATTAGATGAAAATTTGGATATTATGAGTTTTAAAAATGTAGGAGAAGAATTAAGCAGAGCATTAAAAAGGACGGTTAAATTAAAAAGCGGAGGATATATAGTTATTGATGAAACGGAAGCACTGACGGCAATAGATGTAAATACGGGAAAATATACAGGGGATTTAAGTTTGGAAAGTACTGTGTTTAATACTAATATGGAGGCAGCGGAAGAAATAGGTAAGCAGATAAGATTAAGGGATATCGGAGGAATAATAGTCATTGATTTTATTGACATGAGAAACAAAAAGGATATAAATTTAGTTATGGAAAAGATGAAAGAAGTATTGAAAAAAGACAGAACGAAAACAAATTTATATGGAATAACGAATTTGGGCCTTGTTGAAATGACAAGGAAAAAAGCAAGGAATACTCTGTCATCAAAGCTTACTTCCATATGTCCTATGTGTGGAGGAAGAGGAAGAATATAAAAAGTAAAATTTCAAAGATTGTTGACAAAAAAGTTTTATTTTGATACAATTTAATCTCGGAAGTAGCCGCTCGATGAAGGTATTAAAGCTTAGGCACCTTGCATCGGCGAGACTGGTTAGAGGAGGTGTTTTTTATGTATGCTGTTATTGAAACAGGTGGAAAGCAATATAAGGTTAAAGAAGGAGATATAGTACTTGTTGAAAAAATTGACCTTCAACAAGGAGAAAAAGTTGAATTTGAAAAAGTGCTTTTCATAGCGAAGGATGATGATTCGGTAATCGGAAATCCGTATATAAGCGATGCTAAAGTTGAAGGTACTGTTTTGGAACAAGGCAAGGGCAAGAAAATAATTGTATTCAAATATAAGCCGAAGAAGAATTATAGAAAAAAACAAGGCCATCGTCAACCATATACAAAGGTTAAAGTAGAAAAGATTGTAGGTTAATGCCGTGATTAAAGTTAAAATTTTGAGAAATAGTGAAGGAGGTATAGTAGGATACAATGTTGAAGGCCATTCTGGTTATTCCCGTAAAGGGAGAGATATTGTATGTGCTGCTGTGTCAATACTAACTCAAAATTCACTTATAGCTTTACATGAAGTATGTGGTGTCGATGAAGAGAATATTAAATACTATATTGATGATAAAGAAGGAATATTGAAAGTTTTGCTTCAGGGAAATCTGAATGAGGTACAAAGAAATAATGTTTATATAGTTTTAAGCACTATGGAATTGGGAATTAAAAATTTGATGGAAAGTTACCCTGAAAATGTAAGGCTTGAGGATGAGGAGGTGTAATTAATGATAAAATTGAATTTACAATTGTTCGCTCATAAAAAAGGAGTAGGAAGTTCAAGAAACGGAAGAGACAGTGAATCTAAAAGACTCGGAGTAAAAAGAGGAGACGGACAATTTGTTTTGGCCGGAAATATATTGGTACGCCAAAGAGGAACTAAAATTCATCCGGGAATTAATGTAGGAAGAGGCGGAGACGACACATTATTTGCAAAGATAGACGGAGTAGTTAAATTTGAAAGAAAAGGAAAAGATAAAAAGCAGGTAAGCATATATAAAAAAGAAGAGTTGGCCTAAGTTCGCATTTACTTTTTTAACAAGCTTTGTAAAGATTGCGGTGTTTTTTCTGAGACGAGGAGAAATCAGAGAAGATACCGCATAAATTTTTGTTAAAAGAAAACAATAAAAGAGAAATATTTCTATAAATATTGACAGACCATGTAAAATTGATATAATTAAATTACTAAAGAACAAGGTAATATTGAAAATAAAAGTAGGGATGATTATATGTTTATTGATTCAGCCAGTATATTTGTCAAAGCAGGAAAGGGCGGAAATGGAGCAATTTCTTTCAGAAGAGAAAAGTTTGAGCCCTCAGGTGGCCCTTACGGGGGAGACGGGGGAGATGGAGGAAGTGTAATTATTGAGTCCAGTGAAAGTATCAGAACTTTAATGGATTTTAGATATAAAAGAAGATATATAGCTGAGAATGGAGAAGATGGAAAAACAAAAAAGCAGTATGGGAAAAAAGGAAAGGATCTTCTAATTAAAGTTCCTGCAGGAACTTTAATTAAAGATGGAGAAACAAAGAAAGTAATAGCGGATTTAAAGGAAGCAAATCAAAGGTTTATTATTGCTAAAGGTGGAAAAGGTGGTAAGGGAAATGCCAAATTCGCTACTTCTACCAGACAAGCACCGAGGTTTGCTGAAGCTGGTGAAAAGGGGGATGAAAAAAATATAATACTGGAACTAAAACTTTTGGCTGATGTAGGATTGGTAGGTTTTCCTAATGTAGGCAAATCGACGATTTTATCTATATTGTCATCTGCTAAACCTAAAATTGCGAATTATCCTTTTACTACGTTAGAGCCTAATTTAGGGGTAGTATATATTGGAGAAGGAGAAAGTTTTGTTATGGCAGATATTCCGGGACTAATAGAAGGAGCTGCCGAAGGAGTAGGATTGGGGCATGATTTTCTTCGCCATATAGAAAGAACAAGGCTTATAGTTCATGTATTGGACGGCTCTGCTTCTGAAGGGAGAGACCCTTTGAATGATTTTTATAAAATTAATGATGAGCTGTTTAAATACAATGAAAAATTATCGGATAAATATCAAATTGTAGTTTTAAATAAAATGGATATTCCGGGTGCAATGGAAAGAAGCTTTTCCATTGAAAATGAACTTAAGGAAAAAGGTTTTGAGGTATTTAAAATATCTTCGGTTACTAAGGAAGGAATAGATGCCCTTAAATATAATATATGGAACAGGTTGCTCAAAATAGAAAGGGATTATAAAACTTTTGACGAAGTGTTAGAATTTAGTGGAGAAGAAGGTAATAAAAATAATAAAGATGACATAATAGTTAAAAAGGAAAATGAGAAGTATATTGTAGAAGGAAGTTTTGTTGAAAAACTTTTATACTCAACTAATTTTGATGATATTGATTCACTTAGATATTTTCAGAATACTATGAGAAAGAGGGGAATAGTAGATGAGTTAAAAAGGTTAGGCATACGGGAAAACGAATCGGTATTCATCTGTGATCATGAATTCGAATTTTTTGAATAGATAAAATGGAGGTTAGAAAGGTTTTATGGAATGTATGAATTGTGGAAATTGTAAAGAAAATCAGCCTACCTATTATTGCCTTGCGAAGGGGGAAGTTGTTATAAATAAGAATTATGTACCAGAAGAAAAGTCCAGATCAGGGTGGAAAAAGGGAACTAAAGGTTATGAAATCCATAGAAGAAAAACCAGAAAAGAAGTAGAAGTTTAAAGATAAGAAGGAGTGTTCCTATTGTTAACAGGGAAGCAAAGAAGCTTTTTAAAAGCTATAGCAAATAGTATAGAACCAATTTTTCAAATAGGTAAAAATGGAATTACCGATAATTTTATTAAACAAGTGGATAGTGCATTGGAATCAAGAGAAATAATTAAAATTAAAGTATTGAATAATAGTTTTTTGGAGACAGATGAAATGGCAAAAAAAATTTCAGAGTTAGTAGGAGCAGAATTTGTTCAGAGTATAGGGAATAAATTTATTATTTATAGAGAGTCTAAGGAAAAAAAGAAAATAGAACTTCCATAAAGATTGGCTTTGCCAATCTTTATATGTGTATTGGAGGGATTTATATATGAAGAGCAATAAGATAGGTATTATGGGAGGTACTTTTGACCCTATACATATTGGACATTTAATAATCGCTGAAGAATCGAGGGTTAATTTTGATTTAGATAAGATAATATTTGTTCCTACAGGAGAACCACCCCATAAAAATCTTAAGAATGTAACTTCAGCAAAGCATAGATATGAAATGACTCTTCTTTCCATTATGCACAATCCTTATTTCTATATATCAGATATAGAAATAAAAAGAGAAGGGCTAACTTATACTATAGATACAATTAGATATTTCAAAAAGAGGTATCCGAAATCCGAGATATTTTTTATTATTGGAGCTGATTCTTTAATAAATATAGATAAATGGAAAAATTCAGAAGAACTGTTAAGAGAAAGTAAGTTTATTGTTGCTAAAAGAGTAGGTATAGAATATTCTCTTCTTGAAGAGAGAATAAATGAGATTAATGATAAATATTCTAAAATTGTATTTTCAGTTACAACCCCATATATTGATATTTCTTCCACGGATATAAGAAAAAGAGTAAAAAATGGAGAGAACATAAAGTATTATTTACCCTTGGATGTTGAAGCTTACATAAAGAAAAATAGGTTGTACAGATAATTAAGAGGTGTTAAAATGATAGAAAAATGGATTGAAAAAAGGCTTATAGACGATATAGGCTATAAAAGATATATTCATTCTGTAGGGGTTATGGAAACAAGCGTGAAACTATCGAAGATATATAACTGTAATATGGATAAGGCTCGAATGGCAGGTTTACTTCATGATTGCGGGAAATTGCAGGATAAAAAAAATTATTTGAAAATGATTGATGATTTTGATATAATTTTAGATAATGTTATGGAACATAATATAGACCTTATCCATGGATCCCTTGGGGCTAAAATAGCAGAAAAGGTGTACGATGTTCATGATAAGGAAATATTGAGCGCGATATATTATCATACTACTGGAAAGGAAAATATGTCCTTACTTGAAAAAATAGTATATATAGCAGATTATATTGAACCGAACAGAGATTTTGAAGGAGTAGAACGTGTTAGAGAATTGGCTTTTGTGGATTTAAATGAAAGCTTGATACAATCTATGGATAATACTATAAAGTATATTGTAGACAAGAAAATATTGATTCATCTTGATACAATTAAAGCAAGAAATTATCTTATATTAGAAAAAGATTCGGAGTGAGGTCGAAATGAAGAAAAAATTTTTGAGAACGTTCTTAGTTTCTTTCTTGGCATTTGTATTGATTTATTCAGGGGCTATTTATTATTGGATTAATTTTAAGAAGGATGGTAATGATGAAAATGGAGGTAATTTTTTAACGAGGCTTGCAGATGATCAGGATGAACTTACTTTTTTATTGTTGGGTATAGATTCTAAAGATATTACTAAAAGGGATAAGGAAAGATCCGATACTATGATGCTTTGCAAAGTCGACAAATCAAGTGGTCAAGTATCAATACTTTCGATTCCGAGGGATTCAAGAGTTGTTATAAGAGGAAGAAAAAATGAAGAAAAGATCAACCATGCTCATGCTTATGGAGGACCGGAATTATCCGTGAAAACCGTAAGAGATTTATTGGGTATAGATTTAGATTATTATGTCAGAGTAGATTATAAATTAGTTAAAGATGTTGTTGAGTTAATAGGCGGAGTAGAAATGAATGTCCCTATGGATATGAATTATGACGATCCTACTGCGGATCCTCCTCTTCATATTCATTTGAAGGAAGGAAATCAGGTTCTTGATGGGGACAAGGCTATGGAATTTTTAAGATACAGAAAGGGATATAAAGATCAAGATTTAGGAAGAATAAAAGCACAGCAGGAATTTGTTAAGGCTGCCATAAGCCAGGCTTTAAAGCCCAGTAATATTACAAAAGTTCCAGGGATGATTAAGAGCTATTATTCCAATGTGGATACAAATATTCCTTTTGATTTGTTAACGAAATTTGCTTTGAAGTTTAATAAAATTGATGTTGACAATATACAAACAGCGACTCTTCAAGGCGAACCGAAAACCATAGACGGAGTATCCTATTATGTGTTATATAAAGAGGAGAATGAAGACATAGTTAACAATATGTTCTTGGAACATAAAACTGTAGAAAATCAATCTGAAGATTTGACAGAACCAAATTAATATTTACAGGAGGTATAGTGGTTGGAAGATATTGACAAGAGAATATCTATAATAGTTAAAGCGTGTGATGATAAAAAAGCTTTTAATATTAAAACATTGAATATATCAAAATTGACGTCCATTGCTGATTATTTTATAATAGCAAGTGGGAATTCTACTACTCAGGTTGCCGCTATTTCAGATGAAATAGAAGAAAAGATGAGTGATAATGGTTTTAATGTATTTCATAAAGAAGGCTATAGGTCAAGCAGATGGATTCTTTTGGATTTTGGAGATATTGTTGTTCATGTTTTTCACAGGGAGGACAGAGAATTTTATAATTTGGAAAGGCTTTGGTCCGATGGAGAGGAAATTGACAACGATCATTTTTTAAATGCAATAAAATTGTAGGGGGAGATATTTATGAGTAAATCTTATGTATCAACAAATAAAGCACCTTCGGCAATAGGACCTTATTCTCAGGGGATAGTATCGAATAATGTGATTTTTACATCAGGCCAGTTGCCTATAAATCCTGAGAATGAGAAACTTATAGAAGGTAATATTAAGGAAGCTACAAAACAATGTATTGAAAATATTAAGGCAATACTTGCTGAAGCCGGTTTTACATTAGAGGATATAGTAAAGATAACTATTTTTATAACTGATATGAATAATTTTGGCTTTGTAAACGAAATATATGGAGAATATTTTAATAAGCACAAACCTGCAAGAACTTGTGTTGAGGTAAGCAAATTGCCGAAGAATGCAGAAATTGAAATAGAGGCAACAGCATTTAAATAAAAAAGGTTTTTATTGAAACATTAATAAGTAGGAAGGACATGACTTTCTTATGGTTAAAAAAATCCCGTTTATCTAACGGGATTTTTTTATTTAGAGGTAATTGTTTCTTCTCCTTTTTCTTCTTTTTCTTTTATTGTATTTTATTATTTTTCTTAATAATAAGATAGAAAATAATACCAATATAAGTATCCATAAATTATGGAATATGAAAGTTGTAAAGATTTTAGTTGTGGGTATTTTTTCAACATTGACAGTGGATACAACATTTACTTTTCCTATGGATTTTCCACCTAAAAAATATTCTATATTTCCTAAAACCGCTCCTTTTTTTATAGGAGCTTCAATCGTTTTGGAAATATTTATCTTTTTTTCTATTTTATCAGAAGACCCCTTAGGAACCAATGTACTTAAATTTTTATCGGTAACTCCCGCAACAAGGTCTAAAGATCCATCGTCTATTTCTATATTTTTAATAAATTCGTTTTTAAAGGAGAGATTGATCTCGTTGAAATTGTCAAAACCGTAGTCCAATAACTTATGGGTATCCGAATATATATTTTTTCCTGTTGACTTCAGTACTACCGAAATTAAATATCTGCCGTTTCTCACGGCAGATGCCACAAGACATTGCTGAGCGGCATTAGTAAAGCCTGTTTTTATACCGATTATACCATCATATTTAATAGGAACTAATTTGCCGCTTACATCAATTTTTTCATTACTATATAACAATCTGTTATTTGATTGCAGATGTCGTGGCTCATCTTTTTTGTTTGTCTTTGGTATTGTATATGTATAGTTTTTAACGATACTTCTAAAGGTATCGTTTTTCATTGCATATTTAGCCATCATAGCTAAATCGTAAGCAGTGGTCTGATGTGATTCGTCAGGCAGACCGTTAGGATTATTAAAATGTGTATTTAGTGCTCCCACTTCTTTTGCCTTTTTATTCATCAAATCTACGAAACTCTCAACGCTTCCTGAAATATATTTGGCAATGGCAACAGCAGAATCGTTGGCGGATTGAATCAAAAGAGCACGAAGAAGATCGTGTAGTGTCAATTGTTCTCCGGGTTCTAAAGCAATATGGGACCCGTCAGTCCTATCTACAACTTCTTCATCAATGGTGATAACGTCTTCGGGATTTCCCAATTCGATAGCTAATATTCCTGTCATTATCTTAGTAGTGCTGGCAGGGTAGAGAAGCTTGTGAGGATCTTTTTCATATAAAATTTGGCCTGTATCCCCATCTATTAGGATAGCGCTCTCTCCAGTAATGGATAAATCATCAGCAAATGTATAGCTATAACTTGTTATTAATAATAGAAATAAAAAAAACGATATTATTTTCTTCAAACTTTCCACCTACCTTTTTTTTGTACTTATTTAAGTATACCAAAAAAAATGTTTTTTTTTAATAGTATGTATAATTTTTTAATATGGACAAATTTTTTAAAAAAAGAGGAAATATGTCTATAAAATAGAATATGGGAATAGGAAATATATTTTAGGGGGTATAAAGATGAGTTCCTTTACAAAGAGAGAACAAATAGTTATACTAATAATAGTTGTATTAATGGTTTTTATAACTATTTTGAAATTTGATAAAAAAGACAATGTCATTTCTTTGTCAGAAGAGAAAACAGTTGATGAAGCGGATGAGAAAGAATATGAAATAGAGGATGATATTACAAAAGATCAAGAAGAAAGTATAATGATCCATATCAGCGGCGAAGTGTACAAACCCGGAGTCTATGAAATGCAAAAGGGAGATCGGGTGAAGGATGCAGTAGATAAGGCAGATGGTTTGAAAAAAGATGCAGATATTGATAAAATAAACCTTGCTAAGAAGCTGGAAGATGAAGAAAAAATCTACATACCTGCAATCGGAGAAGAAATTGAAAATTATTCTGAAGATCAGACTAATGGTGAAAAAAATGATAAAATTGATATTAATAATGCAGATAAAGAAGAGCTGATGACTTTGAACGGTATAGGAGAAGTATTGGCTGATAGAATTATAGAATATAGAGAAAATAATAAATTTAAAACTATTGAAGATTTAAAGAATGTTTCAGGAATTGGAGATAAAAAATTTGAAAGCGTTAAAGAATATATAATCGTTAAATAGAAAAGAGGGATAATATGGTCAGGCTTACTCAATTGACAAAAAAAGCTGGTTGAGCAGCGAAAATGGGGCCGGATGCCTTGGCACAAGTTTTGTGCCAGTTACCACAATCTTATGATAACAATATAATAGTAGGTCTCGATACCTCTGATGATGCCTGTGTATATAGGATAAGCGATGAAGTGGCTGTAATAGAAACTTTGGACTTTTTTACTCCAATTGTTGATGATCCTTATACTTTTGGACAGATAGCGGCAACAAATGCATTAAGTGATGTCTATGCCATGGGAGGGGAACCTAAATTGGCATTAAATATAGTATGTTTTCCAAATTGTTTGTCACCGGATATATTGGTTCAAATACTTAAAGGGGGATATGACAAAGTTCACGAGGCAGGAGCAGCTTTAGTAGGAGGCCATACTATAGAAGATGATGAACCGAAATATGGACTTTCCGTAACAGGATTTGTTCATCCTGATAAGATATTTACCAACAGCAATTCAAAATCAGGAGATGTTCTTGTGCTTACAAAGCCTTTAGGTATCGGTATTGTAAATACTGCAATAAAAGGTGAAATAGCAGATGAAAAGTCGTATAACGAAGCAGTTAAAGTTATGACGACATTAAATAAAGAAGCCAAAGATGCGGCAGTTAAAGCGGGAGCCAACAGTGTGACGGATATTACGGGCTTTGGACTCTTAGGTCATACTTTGGAAATGGCACAGGGAAGCAATGTTACAATAAAAATAAATTACAGAAGCTTACCCATAATAAAAAATGTGTTGGAATATGCCCAAATGGGTTTAGTACCTGCAGGGGCTTATTCCAATGAAAAACATGCGGGAGAAAAAGTATTTTTCAAATCTGAAATTCCGAGAGAAATAAAGGACGTCATGTATGATCCTCAGACTTCAGGAGGACTGTTGATTTCTTTGGAGAGGAAAAATTTAGAGGTGTTGTTGAAAGAATTGGAAAGGACTTCCCTTGAGTATAATGTTATAGGAGAAGTATTAAAAAAAGAAAGCCACTCAATTATAGTGGAATAAAAAGAGAGGACAGTTTTTATGGAAAATAAAAACCTATTTAAATTGATTCCTAAAGTTGATGAACTGTTGGAAGATAGCATTATAGAAAAATATATAGATTATGTCCCCAGAAAAATTATAGTAAATTCAATTAGAGATGAAACAGATTTACTGAGAAAAAAAATCAAGGACGGAAGAATTGAAGAAAAGGATTTAGTCAAGAAAATTGAAGAACTTCCTAAGGCTATTGGAAAGAGAATTGAAGATAAAAATAAATTTAATTTAAGAAAGGTTATAAATGGAACAGGCGTAGTGCTTCACACCAATTTGGGGCGTTCTATGTTAAGCTCTTATGTCCTGAAAGGGCTTGAAGAAATTTCAACCAATTATTCAAATTTGGAATTCAATTTAGAAACAGGGGAAAGAGGCTCGAGATATAGTCATGTGGAAGAACTTCTTAAGAGCATAGCCGGTTGTGAAAGTGCAATTGTTGTAAACAATAATGCGGCGGCGGTATTGCTTGTTTTAAATACTGTTGCAAAGGAGAAAGAAGTAATTATTTCGAGAGGAGAATTAATTGAAATAGGAGATTCTTTCAGGATACCGGAAGTTATGGAGGAAAGCGGGGCTCACTTATTAGAAGTCGGAACGACAAACAAAACTCATTTGTGGGATTATGAAAATGCAATTAATGAGAGAACAGGAGCTTTATTAAAGGTTCATACGAGTAATTATAAAATATTGGGATTTACTTCTTCCGTATCCGTAACGGAACTATGTGAGCTGAAGGATAAATATGGTATACCTGTTATTGAAGATTTAGGAAGCGGAACCCTTATTGATTTTTCTAAATATGGAATGGAATATGAGCCTACGGTACAGGACTCCGTTAAAAACGGAGGGGATATAATTACATTTAGCGGCGATAAACTTCTTGGAGGACCTCAGGCAGGTATAATTGTAGGCAGGAAGACATATATAGATAAGATGAAAAAGAATCCCCTTACGAGGGCATTTAGAATTGATAAATTGACCTTATGTGCTTTGGAAGAGACGTTGAGGCTTTATTTAGATGAAGAAAAAGCGGTAGAGATGATTCCTACTTTAAGCATGTTGACCTTAAAATCGAAAGAATTGGAAAATAGGGGAATAAAGTTGTATAATAGAATTAAAGAGTGTATTGATAAAAAATTTGCGGATATAGATTTGGTTGATGATTATTCTGAGGTTGGGGGAGGTTCTTTTCCTCTAGGGAAATTTCCGACCAAGTGTATAATGTTATCGTTAAAAAATATCAGGCCGGAAGAATACGAAAAGAGGTTGAGAAATTTCAAAGTGCCTATAATTGCCAGAATATATAAAGATAATATATATTTAGATTTAAGAACCATAATGCCTGATGATTATGATGTATTAATAGAAGGACTTTTATATGGCTTAACAGTTGATGAAGGAGTGTAGTAAGTTGAAACACATTATCGTTGGTACCGCAGGACATATAGATCATGGCAAGACCACTTTAATAAGAGCAATAACCGGGAGAGATACAGATAGATTAGAAGAAGAAAAACGAAGAGGAATTTCAATTGATTTGGGCTTTACTTATTTTGATTTGCCGAGTGGAAAACGGGCAGGAATAATCGATGTCCCCGGTCATGAAAAATTCATAAAGAATATGCTTGCCGGAGCTATGGGAATGGATGTTGTCATTTTGGTAATAGGAGCAGATGAAGGAATAATGCCTCAGACTAAGGAGCATATGGCTATACTTGATTTACTGGGGACGAAGAAAGGATTTATTGTATTAACCAAAATTGATTTGGTAGATGATGAATGGAGGAAATTAGTAGTAGAAGATATAAGAAATGAAACAAAAGGAACTTTTCTGGAAAACTGCGATATAATACCTGCGTCTTCAATGACGGGGGAAGGAATAGATAAAGTAATAAGTGCTATCGACAAAGCTGCTGATGAAGTGGAGGAAAGGGATTTCACGGGAATTCCAAGGCTACCTGTGGATAGAGTGTTTGTCTTGCCCGGAATCGGAACCATAGTTACAGGGACTCTTCTTTCGGGAACTTTTAAAGTCGGGGATGAAGTTCAGATTTTCCCAGGAAATAAAATTTGCAGGATAAGATCATTGCAGGTCCATGATGAGGATGTTTCAATAGCTTATGCAGGACAAAGAGTAGCTGCAAATCTTGCAGGAGTCAAAAAAAATGAAATTCAGAGAGGAGACGTATTAGGATATAAGGGTTCCATGAAAAAAACAATGATGATAGACGGTAAAATCAGATTGTTGAAAGATATTTCGAGAAGCATAGAAAACAGAACAAGGCTCCGACTTTATATTGAATCCAAAGAGGTATTATGTCGAATAATATTATTGGATAAGGAATCCTTATATCCGGGAGAAAGTGCATATGTCCAGTTGAGATTGGAAGAAGAAATAGTAGCTAAAAAAGGTGATAAGTTTATACTAAGGTTCTATTCTCCGATGTTTACTATAGGAGGGGGGGAGATAATAGAGGTTAATCCGGAGAAGAAAAAAAGATTTGATGAAAAGATTATAAAAGAGTTGGAATTAAAGGAAAAGGGAGATATTTCTCACATAATCGAAAAGATTATATTTGAAAAAAGCAGATTGTATCCTACAATCAAAGATATATCCATGTATTCCGTCATACCTGAAGAAAAAGTTGAAGAAGAAGTAAAGAAATTGAGCAAAGCAGATAAAATAATCTTATTTCCTCTGACAAAAGATACAGCCGTTATTCATAAGGATTATTTTGAGCGTTTGAAAAACAACATTATTAACGAATTAAATATTTATCATAAAGATAATCCTTTAAAAGCCGGGATTTCAAAGGAGGAATTGAGGAGCAAATATTTGAAGGATACGAAACAAAAGGTAGGAGATTTATTTATAAATTATATGATTGAAAAAGGGTATATTAAACAGGTAAAGGAAAGTATATCCTTAAAAGAATTTGAAATTAAATATAGTGATGTTCAGAAAAAAATCAAAGAGGAAATAGAAAAAGTTTATATGGATTCAGAATTAAATCCTCCTAATAAGGAGGAAATATTAAGAATAGTGAAATATGATAAAAAGGAAACTGAAAAGGTATTTGCTGCATTGCTGGATGAGGGAATTATTTTAAAGATTAAAGATGACTTTTTTATTCATAAAGAAATTTATTTAAAAGCACTAAATATTTTAGAGGAATATTTTAAAAATAATGATAAGATATCCGTAGGAAATTATAGAGATTTATTGAATACAAACAGAAAAGCAGCCCTTAACTTATTAGAAAATTTTGATGAAATGAAAATTACAAAAAGAATTGACAATGAAAGAATATATTTAAAATAACGTAAAAGTTGTTTGATGGTTTATGGATACTCAGATTTGTTAAAATACGAGGTGAAATTTTATGGACACCAAGATATTAATAGTTGATGATGAAAAGATATTTGTAAAGGGATTGAAATACAGCCTTGAACAGGATGGTTATACAGTTGATACCGCTTTTGACGGCCATGAAGCTTTGGATAAAACCTTTAAAAGAGATTATGATTTGATAATACTTGATCTTATGCTTCCCGGAATTGATGGCCTTGAAGTTTGTCAGAGGATAAGGCAGGACTCTCAGATCCCGATTATTATGCTTACCGCCAAGGGAGACGATATCGATAAAATATTGGGATTGGAATATGGGGCTGATGATTATCTTACAAAGCCATTTAATATATTGGAATTGAAAGCAAGGATTAAGGCAGTGCTCAGAAGAATTAATATGAAAAATACGAAAATTGTAGATCAGGTAGTTCAAATTGACGATTTTACTATTAATACATTAGGAAGAAAACTTACGGTTAAAGGACGGGAAGTAAATCTTACTGCAAAGGAATTTGATCTGCTTCTCCTTTTGGTGACGAATCCCGGGAAGGTATTTACAAGGGAAGAACTTTTGGAGACTATTTGGGGATACGAATATTTTGGGGATTTAAGGACTGTAGATGTTCATATTAGGAGGTTAAGAGAAAAAATAGAAAAGGATTCCAGCCAAGCAGAATATATTCTCACTAAGTGGGGAGTTGGTTATTATTTTAGGAGTAAAGCTCAATAAGAGAAAGTGGTTTTATAGTGTAAGGTGGAAATTAATTTCCACCTATTTGTTGTTACTTATGATATCCTTGTTCATTATTAATGCTGTTACAATCAATTCTATTTTGGAAAATTCTTTAGAAAAGAAAAAAGTTGATACTTTTGCTAAGGCAAATATTATTTCTATAAGAGTTAAAAATTATATTTTAACCCATAATATGGATTTAACTTATATTAAGTCAATGGTAAAGGAATATAGTAATGAAATTAAGTCGAGAATTATCATTGTTGATGTAAATAATATAGTGCAGGCGGACTCAGGAGATACATTTGTGGGGGAAGTTTTTAAGCATGACGAGATAAATAGTGCTTTAAAAGGGATGGCAACTTCCAATATTCATAATTTTAAAATTATGGGACGAGTTATGTATGTAGCTGTTCCAGTTACTGTTGACAAGAATATAATCGGGGCTACTCTCATATCTACTTCAATCAACAGTATTTATGAAGAGGTTCAACATATACAAAATAAGATTATTATAATATCTATTGTAAGTATGCTGGTAAACATCTGCATCAGCTTTCTATTAATGGGTTTGATATTTCAACCTTTAGATGAATTTAAAAGAGTAATAAATAAGGCTTCCCAGGGAAATTTAAAAGAGAAGATAAATATTGAAACAAATGATGAGTTTAGGGATGTAGCAGATGCTTTTAATATGATGATACTTAAATTGGATCAGGCAGATACGGAGCGGAAAGATTTTGTAGCTAATGTTTCTCATGAGCTCAGGACTCCTCTTTCTTCCATAAAGATATTATCAGAATCTCTGTTGAGTGAAAATGAAGAAAATATAGAAATTTACAGGGAGTTTTTACAGGATATAGACAGTGAAGTTGATAGGCTGAATAATATAATCAGCGATCTGCTTTCTTTAACAACTTTGGGAAAGGAAAATATTATTTTAAATTATAGAACCACTTATATCAATTTTTTATTGGAGAAAATAGTTTTAAGTATGAAACCTTTGGCTGAAAAAAAATCCATAAAACTAACATTGATATTGGAAGAAAAGGTTCAGATATCAATAGATCAAGATAAAATTCAACAAGCTGTAATTAATGTTATAGATAATGCTATTAAGTATACTCAACAAAACGGATTAATTGAAATAAAATTATATACTTTAGAACAATATGCAGTAATTGCTATTAAAGATAACGGTATTGGGATACCTGAAGATTGTATCCCTCATATATTTGAAAGGTTTTACAGAGTGGATAAAGCCAGGTCCAGAGAAACAGGAGGGACCGGATTAGGTTTGTCTATTTCTTGGCAGATAGTGTCTCTTCATAAAGGAATAATTGAGGTTGACAGTCAGTACGGAAAGGGAAGTACTTTTTATATAAAATTACCTTTGCAGTAACTTTTATGATTCATTTAATTGGAGGAATATGCATGAAACGAGTAATTTCTATCATAATTACTATGCTCCTTTTAATTTCAATACTTTCTTCTTGTCAGAATTATGATGTAATATATGAAGGAAGTAATAATTATCCTCCCATCAGCCCTCTTCCGGGAGATAAGACCGAAATAGTGCTTTATTATCCTAATAATAAGATGAAATTTTTGCTTCCGGAAATAAGGTTGGTATCGAGAAGCAATGAGGAACTGGCAAATGTGGTGATTCAAGAGTTATTAAAAGGAACTGACAAAAATAAATTAAGAAATATTATTCCACGGGAAGTAAAACTGCTATCGGCGGAAGTTATTGACGATACGGCATATGTAAATTTTTCAAAGGAAATATTAAAAGATTATTCCGAGAAGGAAGAAGCATTTGTAATATATTCTATAGTCAACTCATTGACGAGTATTTCCTCTATAAAAAAGGTTCAAATCCTTATCGATGGGAAAATGAGGAATGTTTTGACAAAATATTACCTAATAAGAGAACCGTTATCATTCAGCTCATTAATTGTTAATAAAGATTACGCGAGTCCTATAGATATAGTGAAACAATATTATGATTATATAACTCAGGAAAATTTGAATGGGCTTTTGAGTATCATGAAAATAGAGGGTAATGATAATATTAATTATAATACGAAGGTAGCCTATTTAAAAAGTAATATAGATTATATAGATCAGTATAATTTAATAGGATATACGATGTCTGGTTATTCCAACAATATTGAAGTACTTACAGGAGTATCCATCAGTACAAAAGAGAAGGTTGAAGAAAAAAAGGTAGTGAATTTTAAAATTGTAAACGAGAAGGGAAACTTTAAAATAACTGAAACGAATTTTTAAAAACAACTTGTAATATGTCGTTTTATATCTTATAATGGTATTTGTTCACATGGGGGTAGATAGGTGCTGGTGTGCCTTCTGGTCTTCAAAATCAGTATAGGGCGTTAATAGCGTCCTGGGTGGGTTCGATTCCCACATGCTCCCGCCATTAATTATATGCGGCTTTGGCTGCTTTTTATATTATCTGAAATTTTTCAAAGAAAACTTACTCAGGTAGGTTCTTTTTTAATGCAATTTTGGAGGTGGCAGCTAAGATAGAAAAAAGAGGTCTTTATTGGACCTCTTATCTATCTGTTATACCAAGTTGTCTTTTTAGGGCTGATTGTAAAACG
>NZ_FMIF01000038.1:0-61253 GCF_900095615.1 Sporanaerobacter sp. PP17-6a
TTTCTTTTGATATGTCAATATCTTTTTTGTGATTTTTTATATTTTTTTCTACAAATTTTACTCTAAATATTCACTCCCATTTCAGATAATATTCCCTTCAATATATGTAGATCTTTTAGATATGTATCTTTTAAATCCCTTTTATATAAAATCGCAGCAGGATGATACAGAGGAAAAACTTTATAAGGCTTTCTATCGATTTCGGCTTGTAACATTTCGCCATGTACATCTCCAATTTTTACATCATTTTGAAATATTCCTTTCAAAGGGGTATTCCCGAGAGTAACCAATACCTCTGGATCAATAATACATATCTCCGCAAACAAAAAATCCACAAATTTTTCGATTTCCTTTTCTGTAGGAGGCCTATTTACTAATCTTCCAGTTTTAGCACTTTCTTTCGTTGGTCTGTATTTAACAATATTAGTTATATATACTTTTTCTCTTTTTATTTCCAATGTCGTTAGAAATTCATTTAAATATTTCCCTGCTTGCCCCACAAACGGTTTTTTTTGCTCAACCTCTTTTGCTCCTGGAGCTTCTCCTATAAGAATTATAGGACTATCTACGTTCCCATTTCCTAACACTATGTCTTTATCCTTATAAGCATTAAGTATTTTATTATTTAGTTTCAACAATTCTTCATTCTTCAATAACTTCATCCTTTCTCGGAGTTAAAATCACTTCCTTATATTTATCTCTTATTTTCTTAAAATCTTCCCAAGAATCTTTTTTCTTATTTTCGTCTCTTAAAAGCGCTGCCGGATGATAAGTAGGCATAATATAAAAGCTTCCTCTCTGAATCCATTTTCCTCTATCAGCAGTAATCTTAAAATCCGGACTGATAATATTTCTTGCGGCTATAGCTCCAAGGCAAACTATTATATCAGGATTTATTATTTTAACTTGCCATCTTAAATATTCAATGCATATGACACTTTCCTCTTCATAAGGATTTCTGTTATTCGGAGGTCTACATTTAACTACATTTGCTATATAAACATCTTCTCTCTTCAAGCCGATTGCTTCTACCATCTTATCTAAAAGTTGCCCTGCTTTTCCTACAAAGGGCCTTCCCTGCTGATCTTCATTATATCCGGGCCCTTCTCCAATAAACATCAATCTTGCTTTTTTATTCCCTTCTCCAAATACTACATTAGTCCTTCCCTGGCTTAAATCACATCTGTGACATTTAGAAACTATATATTCAAGTTCCTCTAAAGTATACATTTTAATTCCCCCGAACTATATCTTAAACTACATATATTTTATCACAATTTGGTTTGTAAAATAAAATTATATTTGCTTTAGGATTTATTATTAAATTCATAATTTTATCTACATCTCAAATTTACACCTTTAAGTTTATGAAATCTTTTCTGAATTATCCGAGTAAATTTAAATTTAGTTCTTCTGTTCCGTTACAATTTAAAATCATGTCCTTACTGTGATTGATATATTTAATTTTCTACTGTAAATATAAACAGCGGCTTTGAAATTCTAAATAAAAGAGCACTGCAAATATTTTAAAGACTAAAATATTTGCGGTACTCTTAATCGAATACTAAAAATATATCGTTATTCCTCCAAAGGTTTCATAGTCGGGAATAATAAAACATCTCTGATACTTGGCTGATTTGTAAGCAATATTACCAGTCGATCTACTCCTATCCCAAGGCCTCCTGTAGGTGGAAGTCCTACTTCTATGGCATTAACAAAATCCGTATCCATCATATGAGCTTCCTCATCTCCCAGTTCTCTTTGTTTTAATTGATCAACAAATCTTTGTTTTTGATCTATGGGATCATTAAGCTCACTAAAAGCATTGGCGATTTCCCAAGTATTGATAAATGCTTCAAACCTCTCAGTTTTTCTTGGATCATTAGGATTCTTTTTAGCAAGAGGAGAAACTTCAACGGGATGACCCGTGATAAAAATTGGTTGAACCAAATTCTTCTCACAGAAAGCTTCAAAAAATTCATTGATTACATGTCCTCTCGTCATTCCGGATTTTATTTCTAATCCTTTTTCTTTAGCTATTTCTATAGCCTCTTTGTCAGTATTTATTTTACTAAAATCTACACCAGAAAATTCTTTTATAGCTTCTTCCATATCCATTCTCTTCCAAGGAGGAGTTAAATCTATATCTATACCTTGATAATTAATCTTAGTAGTTCCTAATGATTCCTCTGCCACATAGGCTACTATTCCTTCCGTTATCCTCATCATTTCTTCATAATCCACATAGGCTTGATAAAGCTCAATGTTTGTAAACTCAGGATTATGTTTATAGTCCATACCTTCATTTCTAAACATTCTTCCCATTTCATATACTTTCTCAAAACCGCCGACTATAAGCCTTTTCAAATATAATTCATTGGCAATCCTTAAATACATGTCTATGTCCAAAGTATTATGGTGAGTAATAAAAGGTTTTGCATTTGCTCCCCCAGCTATTGTACCAAGTATGGGAGTTTCAACTTCTAAAAAACCTCTTTCATCAAGATACTTTCTTATATTCTTTAAAATTTTAGTTCTAAGAATAAATGTATCTCTTACTTCAGGATTTACTATTAAGTCCACATATCTTTGTCTGTATCTCAAATCCATATCTTTAAGCCCATGAAACTTTTCCGGAAGTATCTGAATGGATTTTGAAAGAAGAACAATTTTTTCGGCTCTAATTGATATTTCCTCTGTATTCGTTTTAAACACCTTTCCTACGACCCCTATTATATCTCCAATGTCATACTGCTTTATCCAACCATATTCTTCTTCTCCTATAGAATTCATCTTCGCTAATATTTGAATTTTATCTTCACTATCCTGTAAGTCAAAAAATATTATTTTCCCATGGCCTCTTTTGGACATAATCCTCCCTGCCACAGATACTTCTTTTTCTTCCAATTCATCAAAATTCTCTTTTATTTCTGTGCTATGATGAGTATAGTCGAATTTTTCAATAATAAAGGGATTCCTTCCTGCTTCTACTAACTGTTTTAGTTTCTCTCTCCTTAGTTTAAGTATTTCATTAATTTTTTCTTCAGTTCCTGGCATTTCCGTTCCTCCTCTACTTGTTAATTTTCAGAATTTCATATTTTATAATTCCATCTGGTACATGTACTTCAACAATATCCCCTATTTTACCTCCTATTAACGATTTCCCCACGGGAGATTCATTTGAAATTTTGCCTACATAAGGATCTACCTCTGCTGAACCAACTATAGTATACTCTATTTCTTCATCATACTCCAAATCTTTAAGAAGCACTTTAGAGCCAATCGTTACCACATCTGTTTTAATATCATCATCATCAATTACTTTAGCATTCCTAAGCATATTCTCCAATTTTACTATTCTTTCTTCCAATTGAGCCTGTTCATTCTTTGCTTCGTCATACTCGGAATTTTCACTTATATCTCCAAATGCCAAGGCTTGTTTTATTCTCTCAGCAACTTCTTTTCTTCTGACTGTTTTTAAAGTTTCCAGTTCCTCCTCCAACTTTTTTAAACCATCAACCGTAATAAAAACATTTTTATCAGCCATCTGTACCTCTCCTTTTCTTATAATAACACATCTCATTTATCTATTTGTTAGAATATTGATTTCATTATATGGTGACATTATAATTTAGCTTTTCTTTATTGTCAAGTACTTACAATTTTATTTTATTGCTCCTATGAATAATAACAAACTCTTCTATTGTATATTCCCTTCCATTTGCCAATATCCCCAGAAAATCTTTATAATCATGTTGTTCAAGTAATTCATATTTATTAGAAAATATTTTCTCCTCAGGAGCAAAGTACTCATTTGTTTTTATTTTACCTTTCGTCGAAAATAAAAAATCTTCAATGGGCACTATTGTTTTCTCTTTAATTTGAGTCAAAAATATTTTATTTCTGCTTAAATCAAATACCACAGACTTTTTTCTTAATTTATTTGAGTCAATGATATTTTTTTCTTTAAAATTAATTATTATCGAATAATTGGACAATATTTTATCAACATTCTGAGAATAAAATATCGATAAACCAGTTTTTTCTAACGTATTAGAAGTCAATTCATCAATATAACCCCTTTTTTCATCTGTAACAGTTAAAAATCCTATTCCTTTGGAAAGATTTTCTACTAATAAATAAAATGACGGATCATCTTCTCCAATAATCAATATTTCTTTTCTTCTCAGATCCTCTTTCATTTCTTGAAAAATCTCATTTAACACGTGAGGAAGAAATTCTGCCATTACCATCTTTCCATCTGCTACAGAAAAACTTGTTTCTCTTTCAATTTTCAGTATATCTTCATTGTCAAAAATATAGGAACTATCAAATACAATATTCTTAAAATCCCTTTCTTCGATATTATTTATGCTGTGAATTATTTCATCAATAAATTTATCTTTTTCCTTCGGCATAAGAGGTGATATTCCAAAGCTCTTTCCTATAATATTTTCCTTAATGTCAACGATATCCATTATTATCTTAGAGCCGAAAACTTTCATTATTTTGTCAGGACAATATTTAAATATTCCTTTTTTTAAGTATCTTCTATAATCTTCCTCCCCTATAACATATAAAAAGTCAAAACATATATATCCCCCCAAATTTTTATTATATGAACATATATATTACCCACTTCTCAAATTATGCCGAAATTCTTTTAAATATTCTAATAATAATTCTTCTATCTCATTTTTATCATTCATTTGATTGATATGATTTTTAATCACCGCCGAATTTTTCATACCTTTTATATACCAGCTTAGATGTTTCCTCATTTCTTTAATTCCTCTTTTTTCTCCTTTAACAGAACAAATGAGTCCCATATGTCTTATGGCAGTATGAATTATCTCTTCTTCTGTAGGCAAAAAATCTTCTTTGCCTTGAATCAGCCTCAGAATCCGTTTAAATATCCAAGGATTTCCTCTGGCACTTCTTCCTATCATAACTCCGTCACATCCGGTATAGCGAAACATTTCAACAGCATCTTTCGGTTCGTAAATATCTCCGTTTCCTATAACCGGTATTTTAACCGTTTTTTTAACTTCCCTAATAATATCCCAATCGGCTTCTCCAGAATAAAACATATCTCTGGTTCTTCCATGAATAGTTATCCCTTGAGCACCTGACTCTTCTATTATTTTAGCTACTTTCAATGCATTTATATTTTCTTTGTCCCATCCTTTTCTTATTTTAACCGTAACAGGCTTTTCTGCAACTTTAACTACATTGCTTACTATCTTTCCTATTAAATCAATGTCCTTAAGTAATGCACTTCCATCTCCATTTTTCACCACTTTAGGGGCAGGGCAACCCATATTTATATCTATTACATCTATGTCGTTTCTCTTATTTATATGGTCTGATACTACTTCAGCCATAATATCCGGATCAGACCCAAATATTTGAACTCCAACAGGTCTTTCTCCATTTTCTATACTCATAATATCGTAAGTCTTTTTATCTTTATAATAAAGGCCTTTTGAACTTACCATTTCAGTATATACAAGGCCGGCGCCCATTTCTCTGCATATAATCCTAAATGAACTATCAGTTACTCCTGCCATAGGAGCAAGAAATATATTATTTTTAACATCAACACTGCCAATTCTCATCTTTCCACTCCTTAGAATTTAAAAATAAGTAGCCTTAAAGGCTACTTGAATTTTTATTTCTTTTGTATATTATCTTTAACCCCTCTAAAGTCAGGAGTTTATCTATCCTGTTAATATACTTGCTTTCACTCGCCAAAAGAGAAGCAAATCCTCCCGTCGCTACTATATTTTTAACTTTCCCTTCAGGTTTCAACTCATTTATCATTTTTTCGATAATATAATCAACCAGCCCTCTGTATCCATATACCAATCCGGCCTGTATACTGCTTACAGTATTTTTACATATTACTCTTTCAGGTTCTACCAACTCAACTTTAGGTAGTTTCGCCGTTCTCATAAATAATGCTTCACTGGAGATTTTAATACCGGGAGCTATAGCTCCTCCCAGATAATCCCCGTTTTTGGATATGGCACAAAAAGTTATTGCGGTTCCGAAGTCAACTATAATCAAAGGTCCGCCGTACTTTTCATATCCGGCTACCGCATTAACTATTCTGTCGGCACCCACCTCTTTGGGATTGTCATATTTTATATTCATTCCGGTTTTTACACCTGGCCCTATTATCAAAGGGTCATGTCCAATATACCTCTTAATAGTGGCATCTAAAGTATACATTAAAGTAGGTACTACTGAAGAAATTATAACATCTTCCACATCCTTAAAACATAAATTGTGATAACTAAATATCTGCCTTAGTAAAAGACCGTATTCGTCGGAAGTTTTGTCCTTATCCGTAGCTATTCGCCAATCATAAAGTAATCTATCTCCATCATATACTCCCAACACAATATTTGTATTTCCTACATCTATAACCAATAACAATGTTATACCCTCCTATAAACTACCCTTTTTATTAAGGGAAGCTATTACGCTTGTAGTTATTATTATTGCGACAATTATTTCCGGTATTCCGTTAGCCACTCCAATTCCGACTATAGCTTTTCCTACAGCCGTTGAGCTAATTCCTGCTTTTTGTACGAATTCCTCTCCATAAATCCAATATATTCCTGACATAACTCCAACGGTATTGGTTAATGTTCCTACTGCAGCAGCCATAACCAGCTCTATTCCATTCCTTTTCAAATGTTTATGAGAATAGTAACCCATAAACAAAGTTAATAAAATAAGTACTATATTGAATACTAATATCCAACCACTATTTGAATTCTTTATACCGTTAGTAAAGGATACTATAAGATATATCAGGATTATACTCCATAAAAAATACAATACTCTCCGTGAAGCCTTTTCCCCTAATTTCTTAAATCCGATATAGGTATAATAAGAAGTGATTCCTATAAGAATTCTTGGCAGAACCGATATAATTGGATTCAAAAATACAAAAGAAACAGGCGTAGGATTTGCTATAGCTTGAAATATACTGAATAAGCCAAATATCAATCCTACTAATCCTCCAACTGTAGGTCCTTCGGTTATAGCCCCTATTATAACAGGTATGTGCATAATTGTAGCTCTTGTAACACCTACAGGTATAAAACCCAAGGGGGTAAGACCAAGAACCGCAGAAATCGCCCCCAATACTCCTGTAATTACTATCTTTCTCGCTGTAAAGCCCTTAATTTTTGACATAAATCATCCTCCGTTCTAGTTCATTATTTAGATACCAGACGATATTCCATATAAAACGAAAACAGTCCAGCTCACAATGGATGCCAGCTATAGCATTCTTTTAAAGATATTTTAATACCAATTCCGAAAAAATTCAATGACTATTTCATAAAATCTGTATTGCCCTCACCATTTATGTCTTTATAGGATGGAATATCTCCATACCCTTCAGCAGATAACACTCCGTTAGTTATCGCTCTTGAAACTGTTTCACTTGCCAAAGTCCCTATTAAATTTATATCTTCTTTAACTTCTCCCGTTCCCATAACAAATATAGTATCTCCGTCATATGTAGTATTAATGGGATTTATCGATCTGGCAAGACCGTTTTGAGCCATCTGAGCTATTTTATTACCTTCCGCTTTCGTAATTTTTCCATTAGTGGCTACGACCCCTATAGTCGTATTGCCCATGGGAAAACCTGTTGTTTTTTCTTTTTCTTTCATCAATTCATAGGAATTCATCAACTTTTTATTTTTTCTGTCAAATATTCCTGCTAGTATATGATTATTGTTATAATCGTATACATCCCCATAGCTGTTCACCACTACCAACGCTCCTACCCATAAATTTCCTACATTCATACTGGCACTGCCCAATCCAGATTTCATAGAATTTTCAGGCCCCAATATCTTTCCCACAGTAGCACCGGTTCCACAGCCTATATTTCCTTGCCTTCTTTCTTCACTACTGGAATTTTTTGCTGCTTCGTAACCCATATGAAAATCAGGTCTTATTTTATAATCTCCTAAATTCAAATCAAATATTACTGCACCACAAACTATAGGGACTTTGGTAACTCCTACATCAAAACCCGAACCCATTTCTTCCAGATATTTCATCACTCCTCCTGCTGCATCCAAGCCAAAAGCACTTCCCCCCGAAAGGACAACTCCATGAATTTTGTCAACTAATTTTTCAGCTTTAAGCAAATCCGTTTCCCTTGTTCCAGGCGCAGAGCCTCTCACGTCTACTCCCCCGGTAGCACCCCTCTTGCATAATACAACGGTGCACCCTGTCATTCCTTTATCAGAACTAAAGTGTCCCACTTCTATTCCGGGAATATCCGTTATATATCCTTTATACATAAAATCACCCTCTTTATTATTTTCTAAAATAAAATATTGAAAAGGCTTCTATCATGATATTAATATATTTAAAGAAGCCTTTTTTGAAACTCATTATATGAAAAGTATGAATTAAGGAAAATATGACTTTCCTATAGGTTATAAATAAGTAAAATCAATGAAATTCTTATACTAATTTTAACCTTTAAAAAACATCAGAAGCAGCCCTGCAGCCACTGCAGAACCAATAACTCCGGCAACATTCGGACCCATTGCATGCATAAGTAAAAAATTTCTTGGATTTGCTTCTTGTCCCACTTTCTGAGAAACCCTTGCAGCCATAGGCACTGCCGATACTCCTGCAGAACCAATCAGCGGGTTTACTTTTCCTCCACTCATTTTATACATTATTTTCCCAAATAACACTCCACCTGCTGTTCCTATGGAAAATGCAATTAGACCAAGCATTATTATCTTAAGTGTTGAAGGAGAAAGAAACGTTTCTGCATTAGCTGTTGCACCTACCGTTGTTCCTAAAAATATTGTAATTATATTAATTAATTCATTTTGTACTGTCTTAGAAAGTCTGTCTACCACACCTGACTCTCTAAGCAAGTTGCCCATCATCAGCATACCAATCAACGATGCTGCTGAGGGAAGGAGTAATGTTACAACTACTGTAACCAATATAGGAAATATTATCTTTTCTTTTTTAGATACAGGTCTTAACTGCTCCATTACAACTTCACGTTCTTTTTTTGTTGTTAACGCTTTCATAATCGGTGGCTGGATAATTGGCACTAATGCCATATACGAATAAGCAGCCACTGCTATAGGGCCTAATAAATGGGGAGCCAATCTGCTTGTTAAGAAAAGTGCCGTAGGCCCGTCTGCACCTCCTATTATTCCTATACTTGCTGCCTCAGGCCCTGTAAATCCTAAAGTTACAGCTCCCATAAACGTAATAAATATTCCGAGCTGAGCCGCAGCTCCAAGAAGTATACTGCTCGGAGCTGCGATTAACGGCCCAAAATCTGTCATAGCCCCTATACCGAGAAATATTAAGGGAGGATATATGCCTAACTTAACTCCTTGATACAAATAATATAAAAGTCCGCCTATTTTCTTTGTTTGGGGAATTAAAGTTCCCGTCGCAGAATCCTTTACTACTTCAATTACCGGTGGATCCATAAGGCCACTAATGGGAAGATTAGCAAGCAGCATTCCAAAAGCTATTGGTATCAAAAGGAGTGGTTCATATCCTTTTTTTATAGCTAAATAAAGAAGTATAAATGAAATAATAAGCATTATTACTTCTTTATATGTAAGAGCTGCAAAGCCTGTACTTTGTAAAAAATCTTTCAATATACTAAATAGCATTCAATCCACCACCTTCTCATATTTTATTCTATGCCCACCAATTTATCTTCCGTTTTGACGGTTGCTCCTTTGCTAACATAAATTCCCGTAACTTTTCCGTCTTTGGGAGCCACTATTTCATTTTCCATTTTCATTGCCTCTAATATAATTAGTGTCTGACCGGATTTAACAATATCGCCTTCCTTAACATTTATATTTAAAATAGTACCTGGCATTGGTGCATAAACTACTTCCGTGCCCTTAGCTATCGATATATTTTTCTTATCTTCTTCTGAAGAAACTTCTTTTTCTGTTGGGTTTTGTTTTTGAACCGAGCTTTCAACTACTTTCTGCTGGATCGGCTGACTTTGATATTGAACTTCATTAGATACCTCTTCTACTTCTACTTCATATTTTTTTCCATTTACGTTTATAAGAAATTTTCTCATTTTTTACCTCCTAAAATTGTTTTATTTATAATCTCTTAAACATTTGCTGTTCTCTTCCTACTCTTGACCATATACATTCATTTGTGGATATTCTTTTTATACTTTTTATATTCATTTCGGGTATCGATACTCCCAAACTTGCAGCTACTGCTGCAGATATAATTGCTATCAATTCTTCGTTTTCATCATCCTTAATATTTTCCATATTGGCCTCCTTAGCTACTAATTTCTGACTTGTTTTCTTCATCTTAGTGCCTTTATTTGTTATAACCTTAGAGCCCTTTATTAGGTATGATATTATTAATAAAGATATAAACACAATAGCCATGCTAAATATAGTTATTATTAAGCTATCAGACATTGTTATCTTATCTCCCACTATCTCACCTTCCTACAGAGGAATATTTCCATGTTTTTTAGCCGGTCTCTCTTCTCTCTTACTTCGAAGCATATCAAAGGCACTTATAAGTCTTGGTCTGGTAGTACTGGGCACTATTACATCGTCTACATACCCTCTTGACGCTGCAATATAAGGATTATTTACAGTGTCTTTATATTCTGCTATTTTTTCCTTCCTGAACTCTACAGGATCTTCAGAGCCTTCAATTTCCTTTTTGAATATAATATTTGCTGCACCTTCGGGTCCCATAACTGCTATTTCAGCATTAGGCCATGCAAATACTTGATCTGCTCCCAAGTCCTTAGAACACATCGCAAGGTAAGCTCCGCCATAGGCCTTTCTTATTATAAGAGTGACCTTAGGTACTGTCGCTTCACTATAAGCATAAAGCATTTTGGCTCCATGTCTTATAATCCCTCCATATTCCTGTTCTGTTCCAGGTAAAAATCCCGGTACATCTACGAGATTAAGCAGCGGTATGTTAAAAGCATCGCATGTCCTAATAAATCTGCCGGCTTTATCAGAAGCATTAACGTCAATACATCCCGCCAAAACTTTAGGCTGGTTTCCAATCACTCCTACGGTCATCCCGTTGAGTCTTATATATCCTGTAATCATATTCTGAGCATAATAGGGCTGAACTTCAAAAAATTCTCCTTTATCTGCTAATATATTTATTATTTCCTTCATATCATAGGATTTATTTGGATTTTCAGGTATTATTTCGTTAAGTCTCTCTTCAACCCTATTTATATTATCATCAGCTTCAATAATAGGAGGCTCTTCAAGATTATTTGATGGAAGATAACTCAGCAATCTTTTTATCCTTTGAATGCAGTCTTCCTCATTTGAATCTATAAAATGAGCAACTCCACTGATTTTATTATGAGTCACAGCTCCTCCCAACTCTTCCTGAGATACTTCTTCTCCGGTAACCGATTTTATCACCTGAGGTCCGGTAATAAACATCATTCCCGTATTTTCAACCATAAATATAAAATCCGTCAGTGCCGGTGAATAAACAGCACCTCCCGCACATGGCCCCACAATTACAGAAATTTGGGGAACTACACCTGAAGCCAATGTGTTTCTATAAAAAATATTTCCATATCCCGATAGAGCATCTACTCCTTCCTGTATCCTTGCTCCTCCGGAATCATTAAATCCTACTATAGGTGCACCCATTTTAATTGCCATATCTTGAACCTTGCATATTTTTGCTGCGTGCATCTCTCCAAGAGAACCTCCCAGAACTGTAAAATCCTGAGCATATACAAAAATCAGTCTTCCATCTACAGTGCCGTATCCTGTCACAACTCCGTCTGCCTCTGCTTCAACTTTTTCCATTTCAAAATTAGTACATCTGTGCTTTACAAAAGCATCTATTTCAACAAAGCTGCCTTCATCCAATAAAAGATTTATTCTTTCTCTCGCAGTAAATTTACTGGATTTATGCTGTTTTTCAATACGTTTTTCACCTCCTCCAAGAGATATTTTATTCTTGGATTCGATTAGTTCCTCGATTTTGTTTTTCATTTTTACCCTCCTTCTTCTCTACATAATACTAATTTCTTTCACAAAGTTCTATCAAAACTCCAAAGGTGCTTTTGGGATGCAAAAAAGCAATTTTTGCTCCTCCTGCACCATAACGAGGCTTTTCATCAATCATCCTTATACCTTTCGATTTCATCTCTTCAATAGCTTTATCGATATCATCTACTTTATAAGCTATGTGCTGTATTCCCTCGCCTTTCTTTTCGATAAACTTCGATATAGGGCCATTTTCCTCTGTAGACTCTAAAAGTTCAATCTCTGTATCTCCAATGGGCAAAAAAGCAACTCTCACTTTCTGTTCTTCTATAACTTCATTGCCTTGAGCCTTTATACCCAACACATTTTCATAAAACTTTAAAGTCTCATCTAAATCTTTAACCGCTATTCCTATATGATCTACCTTTTTAATCACTTTATTTCCTCCCTTCTTATTTAAGTAATTCTATAATCTTATCCCTTCCAGTATAAGGATCTAAATTTCTTAAGACCACTTTCTCCGCCAATTCCTCTAAAATAGAATTATTTTTAATTGTCTTCATAACTGAGCTCATTAGCTCATCTTCCACTAACTTTAATATTTCGAGTTTTGCATTTCTAACCCTTATGTCCTTTAATTTATTGGTACTCTCCAAATATTTTCTATGTTCTATTATCTTGTCAAGAAGAATATCCATGCCTTCGTTCCTGACCCCCGATACTTTTAATACAAATGGCCTATAATCCTTCTTATCGTTTAAATCAAGCATCATTTGAATTTCTAACTCAGTTTTATCGGCTCCATCCAGATCCGATTTGTTTATTGCAAAAATATCTGCTATTTCAACGATTCCCGCTTTAATAGCTTGTATATCATCTCCCATATTAGGAGCCGTCACCATAAGCACCGTATCCGCAAGCTTAACTATATCTATTTCGGACTGGCCAACTCCTACAGTTTCAATGAATATATAATCTGTCCCAAATATATCAAGTATCTTTACAGCTCCTTGGGTGGCCTTGGATAATCCTCCTAAAGAACCTCTGGTACCCATACTTCTGATAAAAACTTCTTTGTCAAGGGCTAAATCATTCATTCGAATTCTATCGCCTAAAATTGCTCCTCCTGTAAAGGGACTTGTAGGATCTATTGCTATTATCCCCACTTTTTTCTTCCTTTTTCTCAATTCTTTTGTAAGCTTATCAGTGATAGTGCTCTTACCGCTTCCAGGAGGGCCTGTAATACCTACAATATAAGCCCTGCCAGTATATTTATATAACTTTTTAATCATGTCAAAAATTTCTTTGTCCCCGTTTTCAACCATAGTTATAGCTCTTGCACAAGCCCTCTTATCTCCCATTATTAGTTTATCTTCCAAGTCCAACTTATGCACCACCTATTTATTCCTCTTTATATGAGTCCTAATATATTCTACTACATCTTTTGTGGAGGTCCCCGGAGTAAATATCTCCTCTATTCCTTTTTCCTTAAGTCCCGGAATGTCATCTTCGGGAATTACCCCTCCTCCCATTATAAGAACGTCTGTCACTCCTTCTTCTTTTAGAAGATTAACTACCTTGGGAAATAAATAATTATGTGCTCCTGAAAGAATACTCATTGCCACAACATCTACATCTTCCTGTATTGCTGTAGCAACAATCTGTTCGGGGGTTTGTCTTAAGCCCGTATATATTACTTCCATTCCTGCATCTCTCAAAGCTCTTGCAATAACCTTTGCTCCTCTATCATGCCCATCAAGTCCAGGCTTTGCTACCAAAACCCTTATTGGTCTATTCATTCTGTTTCCTCCTTTTATAATATAACACTTTGCTGATATTCTCCAAATACTTCCCTCAATACATTACATATTTCTCCAAGAGTCGCATAAGCTTTAACCGCATCCAATATACAAGGCATTAAGTTTTCCTTGCCCTTTGCTTCATCTTTTAATCTCTTCAATACCCTTTCGACTTCTTCATTATTCCTTGAATTTTTTAATTCCTGTAATTTCTTCTTCTGCAATTTTTCTACCTCAGGATCGACTCTCAATATATCTTTATGATGTTTTTCTTCGATTTGGAATTTATTTACTCCCACAACTACTCTTGTATTAGCCTCTATTTCCATTTGATATTTATACGCACTATTCTGAATTTCTTTCTGAATAAATCCCTTGGAAATAGCTTTCGGTGCTCCTCCCAGCTCATCAATTTTTCGTATATACTTCATTGCTTCTTCTTCTATTTTATCGGTTAAGTTTTCAATATAATAGGACCCCGCCAATGGGTCAACAGTCTCCGTAACTCCGCTTTCATAGGCTACAATTTGTTGAGTCCTTAATGCAATTCTTACAGACTCTTCAGTAGGAAGAGCTAAAGCTTCATCCCTCGAGTTGGTATGAAGAGATTGAGTCCCTCCAAGAACCGCTGCAAGGGTCTGGATAGTAACTCTGATTATATTATTATCCGGTTGCTGAGCTGTCAATGTAGAACCTGCCGTCTGAGTATGAAATTTCAACATCATGGATTTTTCCTTTTTAGCTTTAAACCTTTCTTTCATTATTCTTGCCCACAATCTTCTTGCTGCTCTGTATTTAGCAACTTCTTCTAAAAAATCATTATGAGCATTAAAGAAAAATGAAAGTCTGGGCGCAAATTCATCTACATCCAATCCAGCTTTTATTGCTGCTTCAACATATGCTATTCCGTCAGCTAAAGTAAAAGCAACTTCCTGAATTGCCGTAGCCCCTGCTTCTCTTATATGATATCCGCTAATACTTATGGTATTCCACTTAGGAACATTTTTCGAACAATATTCAAATATATCCGTTATAAGCCTCATGGACGGTTCCGGTGGAAATATGTAAGTTCCCCTTGCAATATACTCTTTTAAAATATCATTTTGAATTGTTCCTCTTAATTTACTCTTGGGTACTCCCTGTTTTTCCGCTACTGCTATATACATCGCAAGCAAAATACTGGCCGGAGCATTTATAGTCATAGATGTGCTTACCTTATCCAACGGAATCCCTTCAAACAGTATTTCCATGTCTTTCAACGAATCAATAGCAACTCCTACTTTTCCTACCTCTCCTTCACTTAAAGGTGCATCTGAATCATATCCAATTTGAGTAGGAAGATCAAAGGCTACACTTAAGCCCGTTTGTCCTTGTTCAAGCAAATATTTATATCTCTTATTAGACTCTTCGGCAGTTGCAAATCCTGCATACTGTCTCATAGTCCAAAGTTTTCCTCTATACATCGTAGGCTGAACTCCTCTTGTAAAAGGATATTGTCCCGGGTATCCCAAATCCCCTTCATAATCTAAATTTTCATTATCCTCAGGAGTATATAACCTATTAACTTCAATATTTGAACCTGTACTAAATTCTTCTTTTCTTTCCGGAAATTTTGATAAAGTTTTCATAACCTTATCTTCTTCCCACTTTTTCTTTGAATCTTTAACGTTTTCAATGGTGTCCTTGTCAAACATTATCAAATCCTCCTCATATTAAACAAACAGGTTTTTTAGTATCTTTATTATATTATACTACATCCTTGGGGAAAATTTGCAACTATTATTTCAAATTATATTAAAAATGAAACAAAAATTGCATATTTTAAAAATCTACTTATAAATAAAAGCACTATCAGCAATTATTAAAATCTAATAATATCGATAGTGCTTGTTTTATATCACAGAAATTTCATTCAATGTTTTTTACTTTATGCTGCTTCAAAAGCCGCTGTAAATTCTTTTTCATCAAGAGTTTCTTTTTCCAATAAAGCCTGAGCTACGGAATGCAATTTATTTATATTGTCTGATAAAAGTTTTTCTGCCGTCTGATATGCTTTATCAATTAAGCTTCTCATCTCTTTGTCAATCTGAGCAGCTACTTGTTCACTATAATTCCTTGTTCTTCCAAGATCCCTTCCTACAAATATTTCTTCATCATCAGTTCCGTAAGTCATCGGCCCAAGATTATCACTCATTCCATAATGAGTGACCATTCTTCTTGCCACTTTAGTTGCTCTTTCTATATCATTTTGGGCTCCTGTACTGATGTCTTTTAATACTAACGCTTCGGCTACTCTTCCTCCCAAGAGTTGAACAAGTTCACTCTCCATTTGACGTTTAGTCATATAATTTCTTTCATCTTCCGGAAGATATGCTGTAAATCCTCCTGCCATTCCTCTCGGTATGATAGTTATCATATGAACAGGGTCAGCATCCGGTAAAAGCCTCGCTGTTACTGCATGACCTGCTTCATGATAAGCTGTTATCTTCTTTTCCTTTTCACTTATCACCTTGCTTTTCTTTTCGGGTCCTGCCACAACTTTAATGGACGCTTCCTCGATTATATTTGCTGGAATAGCTTTAAGTCCATGTCTGGCAGTCAAAAGAGCTGCTTCATTGACCAAATTCTCCAAATCTGCCGGGGTAAAACCCACAGTTCTTTTAGCTATAACTTTTAAGTCCACATCAGGAGCCAATGGCTTATTTTTAGTATGAATTTTCAACACTGCTTCTCTTCCTTTAACATCAGGGACTCCCACATACACTCGCCTGTCAAATCTACCGGGTCTCAATAATGCTGAGTCTAAGATATCCGGTCTGTTAGTAGCTGCCATGACAATAATCCCTTCGTTCGTTCCAAACCCATCCATCTCAACAAGAAGTTGATTCAAAGTTTGTTCACGCTCATCATGGCCGCCTCCTAATCCTGCACCTCTTCTTCTTCCTACGGCGTCTATTTCATCTATAAAAACTATACATGGAGAGTTTTTCTTTGCCTGTTCGAATAGATCTCTTACACGGCTTGCACCTACACCAACAAACATTTCTACAAAATCCGAACCGCTTATACTAAAGAAAGGTACTCCAGCCTCTCCTGCCACAGCTCTGCTCAAGTAAGTCTTCCCTGTTCCCGGAGGTCCCACAAGAAGAACGCCTTTCGGTATTCTTGCTCCAAGTTCAATATATTTTCTCGGGCTTTTTAAGAAATCCACTATCTCCATCAATTCTTCCTTTTCTTCTTCCAGACCAGCTACATCGGCAAAAGTAATTTTGGTATTGGGATCGTCCTTTACCATTCTCGCTTTGCTTTTCCCAAAGGACATTACCTTATTTCCTCCCCCTTGGGACTGTTGCATAAACACAAACCAGATTATTCCAAATACCAAAACAGTAAATATTGCCGGAAGCATATCAACAAACCAAGGTGTTCCTTGTTCTTCCTCGACATTATATCTGACATTCTTATTACCTTCTATATAATCCAAATAAAATTGGTAGCTTACCTCATTTGACGGTAATGTTGTTGTAAATTGCGTATCATCCTTTAATTTTCCATTTAAAACATTTCCAACGGATGTAATGCTTTTTACATTCCCTGCTTCCAATTGCTCCTGAAGTTCAGTTACATCCATCTTCTTTACTTGCTCTACTCCCTTTCCTAACATCTGTACAGCAATAATAATCATGACAAGTATAAGCAAATAAACACTTATACTCCTGAAAAATTTTCTCAAACTGAGTCCCTCCTTCTAACTTTAAGCCAGATTACATTATCAAATTATAGCATGTTTATTTTAATTATACAAATAAATTTATCATTATAAGGTAGCTTTTCTTGAAACTCATTTACGGAAAGTTCTTTTTATCTGTTTTTTATAAGTGAGAACTTTCCTATTCGTTATAAAAGCATTCTTTGAACATATTAACTATATACTTCTTTTTTTAAAGCTCCTACAAATGATAAATTCCTATAATTCTCTGAATAATCAAGCCCATATCCTACTACAAATTCATCAGGAATAACAAATCCTCTATACTTTACAGGAACATCAACCTTTCTTCTTTCTGGTTTATCCAAAAGAGTACATATCTCTACACTTTCAGCTCCCCTTTTCTTTAAATTTTCATATAGATATTTAAGAGTAAGTCCTGTATCTATTATATCTTCAACAATAATAATATCTTTTCCCTCTACGCTGCAATCCAAATCCTTGTTAATTTTTACCACTCCTGAAGATTTAGAAGAATTTCCATAACTGGAAACCGCCATAAAATCCATAGATATAGGAAGATCTATACTTCTTACCAAATCTGACATAAAAATTACTGCTCCTTTAAGTATTCCAATCAATACAAGATTTTTCCCTTTATATTCTCCAGTTATTTCTTTTCCTAATTCTCCAACTCTTTTTTTTATTTGATCCTCTGTAACAAGTACTTCTTTTATAAAATCTTCCATTCTGATCCCCCTCAATTTGCTATTATTTTTTAATACATTTTATGACTAGTACCTTTTTGGTATTGGAAGTAATTTTATATTCTTCATTAGTTCTATATCCCACAATCCAGAGAATATTTTTTTCATCTGCAATTATAGGAATCGACTCTCTTAAATTTTTCGGAATTTTTTCATCTATAAAATAATCCTTTAACTTCTTTGTACCATTCATTCCATAGGGTTTAAACTTATCTCCCGAAATTCTGTTTCTAATAATTAGTTCGCCATATATTTTATCATAATCAAATGATTTAATATACATATTTTTAAAATTTAATTTTACTTTTTCAATAGGAACTGCTTTCATTTCAAAATAGCATTTACATTCAGGCACGTAATTTACTCCATTTTCTCTCATTTTATATGAAAAAGATCTAAATTCTTTGTTTTCTCTTTTTTGAATAATAATTTCCCCATAGCTTGTCTTAGCAATCAATCCATTACTTAAATCTATACTTTTCCCTGTATCTCCTTTATCAAATAGCACCATAATATCACTTATATTCTTTTCCGTGATTCCGTTAATATCGTCAGCAACTTTCATCAAACACAGCTTAATTATTCTTTGCTTTATACTCTTATGCTCCTTCAGAAAATCATTTCTATTTAAAATTATACTATTTTTACTTTCGGTCTTCACTATCTTTTTATAAATATTTGATGAATATTTATCTAAAAAATTACAATCCAAATTAGCAGTTCTGCTTAATCTGCTCAATCCATCCAAAAAATTAGGGTTATATTCTCTTTCAATATAAGGTATTATTTCCAATCGTATTCTATTTCTCAAATACTTAGGCTCTAAATTAGTTTTGTCGATTCTTACTTCTATATTATTTTTGCTGATATATTCTTCTATTTCTTTTCTTGTAACATTTAACAAAGGCCTGATAATATTTCCATTTAAAAATTTCATTCCTTTCAATCCATCAATTCCAGTCCCTCTTATTATTCGCATAATAAGCGTTTCGGCTTGATCATTCTTATTATGAGCAACAGCAATTTTACCTCCGCCTATTTCAAAAAGAACTTCATTAAAAAAATCATACCTTAACTTTCTTCCCGCTTCTTCAGAAGACATTTTATGTTTTCTTGCATATCCATTCATGTCTACTTTTTCAGAATAAAAGGGTATATTCATTTTTTCACATGTAAGCCTTACAAATTCTTCATCTTCATCTGCATCTTTTCCTCTGACCCCATGATTTACATGGGCAACAAAAATGTTAAAAGGAATTACATCTTGTATTTCCACCAATACATGAAGAAGACACATGGAATCCGGTCCTCCCGAAACTCCTACCAGAATATTATCATTTTTTTCAATTAATTTATACTCTCTTATAGTCTTTAATACTCTTTCTTTCATAAACCTCACACCTATGTATTTAATTTGGACTTGACTTACACAACTCGTATCATCAGCTAAAATGGAGAAAATTTTCCCTGTAAATGCTAAAATAATTTATATTTAAAACCCAAAAATATACTTAACACAAAAAAAATAATACTTGAAACAAAAACAAACTCTACTCTGTCGAAAGTTAATCTAAACGAAGTGGATTGATTGTAGTACAATTTTCTAAGATCTTCTTTAAATTTAAAAGAAGAATTATATTTCCCGCTGATTCCTTTAGATAATACATAAATTATATTTTCATCTCCATTGGTTTTCCTTAAAAGTCCAATAATCTCATCTATATTTGAAATCAAAGGGTTAAATTCCTTCTTTGCTATAAGAGAAATCATAATCATGGATATTCCGAAAATCATGGTATGGTCATAGCTTTCAGATAATTTGTTCCATGAAATAATATTATAGGCGGGGGAATATTCTTTTGTAGAATATTCCACACCTACAGCTCCTCCGAAATCTATAATGTAAATTTTCCCATTTTCATCAACAATAATATTTTCGGGTTTAAAATCAGTATATTTATATCCTAATGACTTTAGCCTTTCCATTTTACCGATTATATTATACCCAATTTTAATAATATGTCTAACATTTAATTGGTTTTTTAAACATAATTCTTTTAAATTCCTTCCTTTAATCCATTCCATTAAGATAAAATGATATATTTCTCCTTTATAAACAAAATCATCATATTCATATACCCTTGGAATAAATTTCAGTTCCTTAAGATTATCCATAGAATTATATTCTCTTGTTATGGATTGAACATCTCTTGATACTTTTAACGCAAATTCCCGACCATTTTTATCCGCTACTTTATATACCCTTCCGAAACCCCCTCTTCCCAATTCCTTAATAATAGTATACTCATTTTTTCCCCATCTGCCAATTATATTTCTCATAAAGTTTCATCTACACCGTATATTCAGTAAGAACATCTTCATCTTTTTCTTTATGGAAAAAATTTATCCCTTCAATTATGGCTGGTCCTGTTGGTGTAGTTCCCCCTGTTTTTATTTGTTTTAAGCTTCCTTCCAAAATATCAATATCATGAGTAAAATCACATAGGACCTGAAAAAAGGATTCTCCTCTTTTAGAAAAAGCACATACCCCTATATATGTTTCTCCTTTTCTTTCATTTAAAAAGTTTAACAGTTCCAATATGCTCTTTTTGGCAATTTCTATTTTATTATTCATACTTCCGCTTGTATCTAACAATATCATACATTTCAATGAAGCTTCTTCTTCCAGTTTATCTATAAGTTGTACAATCCTCTTCCTTTCCTTAGGTTGAATTTCCGTCATATCTTTATTAATAATATTTTTTAATTCTTTATTCACAGCTTCTTCTATGGTTTTATAAACGGAATTCACAGTAACCTTACTTAAAGTTTGGTATAAACTCTCAATATCTGTAATTTCTCCTATGCCGCCTCCTGCCTGAGCCGTCATTTCCAATTCTACCAAAGATTTTTCCTTTCTCATATTATCAACTATACCTATAGTACTCACCTTTATCCCTTTTTCACAGGATATTTTCGCCGCTTCAACAGGACTAATTCCTGTATTTGACTCTCCATCTGTAACTAATATCATCTGATTTATAACCATGTTCATTCCTCCTTCTTTTTATAAATAATTATTGACAGTTCTTCTTTTTGTATTCAGTATATTAGTTACTTGTCCTAATTATTACTAATAATACGACAGAAAAAAATGGAACAGTTTTCACTGTTCCACTCTTTTTCTTTTAAATGTCATTACAAAGATAAGGCTAATTACTAAGGATACTGCACTTATTCCGATAATCCATAGGTTTTCATCTATTATTTCCGTATTTTGAGCAGTAGTATCGGAATTTGTCTTTAATTCTGCTCTATCATCGGGAGGTCGTTGATTTCTGTCGGTATCTCCTCCCTCTCTATTTGAATTTTTCATATTTTTCATCATTTCTATCTGCTCTTCCGTTAATCCTAAATCTTTTAATTGTTGTATTTGCTCTTCCGTTAATTCACTATCATCTACAGACCCAATAATATCCTGAGCTTTTTTCATAACATTCATATCAGGCATATTTCCCGGTTGCCGATTTTCTCCTTTCATTCCTCCTTGAGATCCAAGATCGGAAAGATTTATGCCGGAAGAATCTATAAGTTTGTCCTGATTTTCAGACTGTTCATCCGTTGTTGAAGGTATAGTCCCGTTAAGCTGCCCTTCTATACTTTGAGCTCTGAGTTTTCCGAACTCTTTCAATGCAGACAGACCTTTTAAATATTCTTCATATGTGTAAAAAGCTGATGCATCATTTTCCACATATTCACTTATTTGACTATCAAGTTTGTCAATAGTATCTTCAAATTTTCCATTGTTAAAATAGTCATCCAATATATCCTGAATGTATTGATGATATTTATCCTTGTATTCGCCTACTTCTAAAAGTTTTGCAATCAACGGTCGTTCCGATAACTCAACTCCCGATACTGGTGTATCTATAGGAAAATTTACGGCTGAAGACGCATTTCCCGATTGAAACCCTGCAAAGGAAAGATTATAATCCCATGGAAGAATGGACAGTTGACCATCTTTTTCATATAAATAATAATTATGTTTCATATTGCTTACATAACTGTCAAGGTTAACAAGTACTGTGTTAACGGCAAAATATCTAAGTACTTCGTCAACATCAATATATTTTTCAAGATCTGTGCCATCATTCAAATTTTTTAATGCTTTAATAACTCTTTTATAATCCGATTTTTTGGAATCAAACACGGAATTATCAAAAATATTTGGATAGCTGTCAACATCGTCATCGATATATTTTAAGTCAGAACCTCCTCCAGAGCCTTCTGCTCCCATTTTCTCTCCAAAATTTCCTTGTTGTGGGTTAAATGGCTGTTGGCCATTCTCACGTTGAATATTTTCTTGGTCCTCATTATTCTGTTGAGCGTTTCCCTGATCTTCATTATTCGGCTGAACATTTCTTCTCTCCTGATTATCATCTTTATCATTACGCCCCATTTCCATACTTTCCGGCTTATAAAGCATACCATAAGTAGGTCCGAAATTTCTATAAGCAAAGGACTCCTCTAAAGCTTCTACCGCTAAGTAAAATCCCCAATCTTCACCGTTTACCTTTACATCTGCGTAAGAATAAAGAGGAGTAGATATTCCCATACTATTCATTAAATCATAGGATAGATATTCTTTCATATAAGTAGAGTCTGAATAAATATTATTTATGGTCATCTTGTCAAGGCCAAAACATGACTGATGTTTTACATAATGATCAAATTCAATTTTAAAACTAAATCTGTCTGTAGTGTCATCATTGGCTACCATAGATAAACTGGAATTTCCTTTAGGCCTAATCCCTACGGAATAAAAGGTAGTACCATTTATGGTAATATCGCAGGAAATATATTCCTTGTCAGTAGCATTTTCAAGCATTTCATTCCAATCTTCTTCATCAACATTTATATCCATGGAAATGATATTATCTTTATTAAAAACCTTTGAAGCATATTCAGGTTGCGCGCTTTCTTTAACTATTCCAAACAATTGAGGATTAAACATAAATACAGTAGTAAATACAACTGCTATAAGTAATGTAAGAGCAATAATTAAATTTATATGTTTACTTTTTATCATATGCTAAAACACCTACCTTAAGACATATATTCTCCATTGTAACTTACCAATACCGCATTTTCCACTCCTTCAATTTTAGCAATATTATTTACAAAATCCGTAGTCATGTTTTTTAATCTGACTTCAATTGTAAGTTCAATTCCTTTTGGTGAAACAGTTTTTGATCTAATCATATACTTTTTGACACTTAATTCCACAGCATTTTTAACAAGTTGTTCTCCATTATCATCAGCACAATTTATAAGAAGTATGTATGGGTCATCTGTACTCTTTCTGTTTATAAATATTACCATAACTATACCAATAAAGATTGAGCCAAACACAGCAAGTGGAATTAACCCTGCGCCAATAACTATTCCAACGGATATTGACCAGAACAAAAATGTTATGTCGAGAGGTTCTTTGATTGCTGCTCTAAAACGAACGATAGACAGTGCTCCAACCATACCAAGAGAAAGTACTACATTTGAAGTTACTGCCAATATAATAAATGTGGTTATAAGAGTCATTGCTATTAGGGAAACCCCGAAGCTTGCAGAATACATTACGCCTATAAAGGTTTTTTTATAAACATAAAATATAAAAAGACCTAAGACAAATGCAAGTCCTAAAGCAATTACCATATCCAGCGCAGAAAAGGACGATACCTTTTCAAGAAAGCTTGATTTAAAAATATCATTAAATGTCATAATTCTCCCTCCAAATATTTTTAGCCGTAAATTCTACAGACAGCATATTTTGAAAATGATGAACACTGTTTATTTTTTATCTGAATAATATTCCTGATAATCTCAGGTAAAAATTCATCAAATTTCACTTCCAATATTACTGTTCCTTCAGAATTCGTAATCATTGTAGGAACATTTTGATTAAACAAGTCCTTAGAATTGAGGCCGGTTTTCACATTACTATCAATAGTTATCCTTACGTTTCCTGGTTTATAAACAAATGGTTCTCTGATATAGTCCACCAATGTTTTAGGTTTAAGCTGCTGATAGTACATTTTTGCATAAAGTTCAGTAAGCAACGGTTCGTTTGAGTTTTTAAGCCATTCAATATTTCCGTCAATAATTTCTTCGCATTGTTCTTTAGTGACACTTACCGATATCTTATTACAAAGACCGTTGGTTTTACTCTTTTTCTCAACTTTAATAAAAGAAAAATCATCGTTATAATAACGGATCCTAAATTTTTCCCTGTTATTCACTCCGTATATCTTTTCTCTGAGAGCCTTATCATCAATATTATCAAAGTATAAACTTCTAACTCTGTATTTTCCGTCCATACCAGCATGTGAATCAGAATCGGCAATTACTTTTAACCTCTGATGCAAGGCAAAGTAATCTGACATGTTTATATAATATTTAAGTTCATGTCTCAGTATTTGATTCTTCATCCTTATCACCTCCTGTTTTGTTTAATATGACTTTATTATAAATACCTTGTGTGATGAATTCATGAACTCTATATGAATTGTAAACGAATTATTAATATATTAACTCTCCCATGGATTATAAAAAAATACGGATTCCGAAGAATCCGCAGATAATTTACATTATTCTATTTTTATAGTACTTAGTTCAAACCAAAATGTACTTCCTTGGCCCTCTTTACTTATTACTCCATATTCAAGATCGTGCATATCAAGAATCATTTTAACAATGGAAAGCCCCAAACCTGTGCCAATTGAAGCCCGTTTATGAGTCTTATCTACTTTATAGTATCTATCCCAAATAAGCGGCAGATTCTCTTCCGATATACCCTCTCCTGTATCTATAACCTCAATTCTCACATGGCCCTTCATTAATTTCTGACGGACTTCCACAAACTTATCTTTGCCAGTATAAGTAATAGCATTATTAATTAAATTATAAATAACCTGTACAATTTTTATTTCGTCTGCATTTACATAAACGTCGTCATCATAGATGAATTCGATCCTATACCCATCTTGCTCTGTAAGTTTTGTATACCTTTTTAATACTTCCCTTATAGTTTCAGTAATATTAAAATCTCTTTTATCCAATTCCTGAATACCGGATTGAAGTTTTGAAATATCCAACATATCATTTACAAGATCCGTAAGTCTTTTTGCTTCATCAATAATAATCTGAACATTTTCAGGCGTATTTTCTCCGGGGATATCGCGGATTACTTCTCCATATCCGGTAATCATGGTAAGAGGTGTTCTAAGATCATGAGAAACATTTGCAATCAATTCTCTTCTAAGGCTTTCAACCTTGGAAAGCTCTTTTGCAGCATAATTTAACGTACTATTTAATTCTGAAATTTCAAGATATCCTTTCCCTTCAAATTTGATATCATAATTCCCCTTTCCAAGTTCTTTGGCCGAGTCATTTATTTTAATAATCGGTTGTGATATTTTCCTTGAAATAAAAAATGCCAGAAAAACAGACAATATAATTAAAATTACAGTAATGTATATAAGTTGAACTCTTAATGTTTCCACAGTGGCATTTACAGGAGAAATAGTAGAATTTAGCATAACCATCAATGGAAGTCCATCATTTCTTTTTACAATAGTGCCATAGATTATGCTTTGAGTTATATTATTGGGAGGAGGATACCTCCCAATAATATTTCTGTTTATGTCTTCCCTATCCTTCGAAATATTCTGTGGTAAAAGTTCAAATGTTGTTCCGCCTTTATCCTGAGCTTGTTTAAAAAAATGATATATTTCACTGTATGGCATCTTACGAATTATACAATCAAACATTACATAAGAGGAATATAGACTTCTTCCTTCCTCGTCTATTACCCTTATACATATGTCATTTTCCTGGGATATACTCTTGATAATGGTTCCTATGTCCTCATCGTCTATGTTTTTCGAGATAATCTCAGCAGAATTCTCAATATTTTTTATTTTTATATGTTTATAGAAACTGTCTAAGAATACAATTTGGAACAGCCATAAGAGTATAATAATGAAAGAAATAAGTCCTGCTAAATAAGAAAATATTTTCCATTTAATGCTAAAACCATTAAAATTAAGTTTCAAATCGATACCCCACCCCTCTAAGCGTAACAATATATTTGCTATAACGTTCAAGGCTTTTACGGAGAAGTTTTATATGGGTATCTAAAGTTCTGTCATCTCCAAAAAAATCGTACCCCCATACATCGGTAATAATTTTCTTCCTCGTCAATGCAATTCCTCTATTTTTAACAAGATAAAAAAACAAATCATATTCCTTTGGAGACATATTAATCCTTTTATTATCTATATAAACAATTCTGCCTGTAAAATCTACGGTAAGCCCTTCAAAACTTATTATTTCCTTTTTTATTTCTTCATTGCTTGGACTGCTGCGCTTAATTATAGCATTTACCCTCATCATCAATTCTTTTGGAGAAAAAGGTTTTACCACATAATCATCTATACCCAATTCAAATCCATGTATTTTATCATATTCTTCTCCTCGAGCAGAAAGCATGATTACAGGAATTGTCTTATATTTTCGTATCTCCCTACAGGTAGAAAACCCGTCTAATTCAGGCATCATAATATCAAGGATAATAATATCAAAATCCTGATTTTTACAAATACTTATAGCTTCCATGCCATCCTTCGCTTCCACGACTTCATGACCTTCAAAAACCGCATATTTTTTTATTAATGCTCTTATCTTCTCTTCATCATCAACTACAAGAATTTTATACATATATCAATACCTCGCCTTCCATCAGGTTCATATTCTCATTATATAATATTTCCTGTATTTTATGTGATGGCTGAGTGAAGGTTTTTTGAATTATATCTAAATTTATCTCACCTATTCTTCCATATTTTAGTTACCAATACGGTTGTGTCATCTTTTATATAGTCTTTATATTTTCTTTTCGCCTCCTCTATAATTTCTTTAGATATGGTTTGAGGATTAATACTTTTAATATTCTTAATCACCTCCATCATCCATTCTTCCTTGTCAATTACTTCTTCATTTGAATCCAATACTCCATCCGACATCATTATGATAAAATCTCCGTCTTCAAGATATTCCTCGCAAACTTGAAAGTCTACGTCCTTCAGCATTCCTACAGGTAAAGACTGAGAATTTATCATTTTTACTCCATTTTTCTTTTTTATAAAAGTGGGAGCTGCTCCTGTTTTGATTGTCTGAAGTTTTCCGTTAAATAAATCAATAGCGGAAATATCCAAAGTAACAAATGTTTCTTCATTGCCTTTAAGAAACAACATGGAATTAATAGTGCTTAAAACCATTTCTTTATTAAATCCTGCTTCTAAACATTTTTCCAGCATAGATATAGCTGTATTGCTTTCTGAATTTGCTTTTTGCCCTGCCCCCATACCATCACTTAATGCTATATAATAGTTATCTTTACTTTCCATATAGGTAAAAGTATCTCCCGAGATATGGTTCCCCTCTTTATAAATTGTTGAAAAGCTGGTCATAGCACTTATCTTCTTTGCCTGAGTGAATTTATAAATTTGATTCTTTTTCTTCGATTCGCTCAAATTAAATTCTCCGCTTAATTCTATTTTCAATATATCTGAAAGAATTTCTTTGATGGAATTCTCCATATTTTCGTTTTCACAAGTATTTTTTACCTCGACAAAGATTTCTAATTTCCTTTTACTTGATTCCAACACATTTACATTGGAAACATTTATCTTATTATTTTTTAATTCGGTATATATTATTTCTTCCAAATCCCTATTAAAAACTATGGGAGCATTAATGTCTTCAACTAACTCCTTCATTATTTCTGAAATCTCCTTGAACTGTTCCGACACAAGCTTTCTGTTTTCTGATACTCTTTTCTTCCAAGTATAATTTATCTTATGAATATCATAATATTTATATATGTTTTCAATCATGTCTTCTACTTTCACACATCTTTTCCTAAAAAGCTCCGGTAAGTTCTCTTCCCTTATCTCTTCCTCCGTTTCAATCTTTTCTATAAGATTAAACATAGAATAATAAGTAGTATAAAAATCCTCTCCCCAGCAAAATTTATTTAGTGAACATTTATTACATACGGTATTGGCTATTCCATCAATAAGATCATACATATCTTCCGAATTCCCGTCTGTTTCTTTTTCCGCAGCATGGACAAAGACCTCTCCCATCTCGGAAAAAACGTTGGAGATTCTTTCAATTCTGTTTGAAACGATACCCTGTATCCTTTTCCCCATGTTTTCATCTTTTTTTAATTCTCTAGGGTTCTTTAAAAAATCGGAAAAAAGCTTTTCTATTCTGGATGAGAAGATTAAAAATAAAATTGCCCCTATTCCTATTTCCTTTAAATTCAATAAACTTGAATTAAACCCGCTGATATAAAAGTTCATGATACTGTTTCCCATTAAAAACCCCAGTATTGCTCCAGTCTTTCCCAGGTCCTTAAATACTCCCGACATAAGGCCTGAAAGTCCAAATATAGATATTAAAAATGGCATATTTGTTTCTGGCAAATAAGATATCATTCCAACAGCTATTCCCATTGCTCCACCGAGAGAAGCGCCATAAATATATCCAAAAGATATTACAGTAAATATGCTTATTATATTTTTAACTGAGATACCTAAAACGCCTGCATTTTTTACCCCTGACAACGCTAAAGCAAGAGTAATGAATGTACATATAGTTTTCTCGTTTGTAATAATATCGAAATTGTTATTTTCTATTACGGTACTGAAGAAAAATATATAGGTCATCGTAAACACTACTATTCCTTCAAAAAAAACAATTAAAAAATCATATATATAGTAATGCCTGAATATTATTAAAAACAATATTCTTGTAAAAAGAAACACCAAAGAAGAAAGAAAAGACATCTTGATATAAGAAATTTTTCTTTTTCTTTTCAATATTTCATAAAAAAAATAAATTCCTATCATTGAAAAAATATAAACAAAACCTTTAATCCCATGAAAAGACAATAACCCTAATGATATAATCAATAAAAGACCTATGGAATTATTATTTAAAAGATAACTGGAAAAAAATGAAACACCAAAAGGAGTAAGTTCTCCAAGTATCACCCCTCTGGATAAAAAGAATCCTAATATACCAATAAAAACAGCCTCTTTATTAAATTGAAATTGATCTGCTATTCTTCTCCTCTTTGAAGAAATCATATCTATCATTGTTTTCATCCCTTTCACTTATTTTTGTATATACTTTATCAAGTATCAAGGGAAAAAGTTGTCAATACTGGTAATCTGAAAAATAAAATATTTAGACATAAATTCGGAGTAATTATTATATTTTTCCTTTATTTTTTTAATGTAAAGTTCTATTTCTTAACTTGCAGTATGTGTATATTATTAACTCTAAAGTTAACATACCAAATTTTTATATGTAATGTATAATATTGTTTATTAACCCAACTTTAACAGAAATAAAAAAAGGCCTCTACTAAAGAAGCCTTTCTTGAAGCCCATTTAAGGTCAAGTATAAAGTAAGAAAAATTAGGACTTTCCTATGGATTATAAAAAAGGCTTTCATTAAAGTATTAACACCTTAAGGAAACCCTTTTTGAAACTCATTTAATGGAAAATGCACATTAAGGAAATCATAATTTTCCTCTGAATTATAAAAAAACCGGATTAATCCGGTTTATGAATCTTATGAATCCACTGTGCTTTTGCTTTTCTTTTGACCAAGTCCCCTTCTATTTTCCCTTGACTTGAGTTGATCTTGCCTTTCATTACTTTCTTTTAAAAATTTTGAAAGCTTATCTTCGAAAGTTAAAAGTTTTTGTTTTTCATCAGTTTTTCCCCAATCTATTTCAACAGGCATATTAGTTTTAGGTTTGGCTTGTCTGATAGAAAGGCTTATTTTCCCTTCTTTAGAGATAGAAAGAACCTTCACCTTCACCTTTTGATCCTTTTTCAGATAATCGCTAACCTTTTGAACATAATGATCTGAGATTTCTGAAATATGAACTAACCCAGTCTTTCCCTCAGCCAATTGTATAAATGCTCCAAAATTTGTTATTCCGGTAATAGTGCCGTCAACTACCTCTCCTACAGTTACAGGCATATATAAAATACTCCTCCTTATAAAATTTTTTCTCTCTTAAGTATATATTAAAAATTTGTTTATGTCAATTTAATCCGTTTATTTTCTTCCTTTGAGAAAGGCATTATTACTCTTATTAAGGTCAACGTACATGATCTCCCTTGGCTTTACCATATTCAAATCTTCCCTTGCAGTTTTTTCTACAAATTCTAAGGTATTACTTTGATCAATTTCTTTATCTATTTCATTAATTTGTTTTTTAATTTCTTTTACTTCCTGCACCTTTTGAGCCTTTTCTTGGGATAAGTTTTTAAACATCTTTTGCTGACTAATAATAGCACTGCCAATATATAAAGCAAAGAATAAAATAAATAAATGCCTAATTTTAATTCTCTTGTTTTTCTTCATAAGATCACCACCTTAATATAGAATATTCTACACCAATTTTAAAAATCCTCTATTTCTTTTTTGATATTATATCTTTATATTTTCCAACATCTTTTATCATTCTGTTAAAAATATGTCTTATATTTTTTACTTTCTTTGTTCTTAGTTTCAATTTTCTTTTTAAAATTATAACGGGATAAAAAATTATTGAAAAAACTTTTTTAAATCCTTTTATTAAAGACCCAAAAATAAAAAATAGTATTTTAAATACAACTTTTTCAAGTATTTTTAAATACAACAATATTCCTATAAAGAATCCCAAAAATACATATCCTCTTAATTCTCCCCAATTACTTTTTAATAATATATTAAATATTACTAAGGCGGCTATAATCCAAAAGAATAAGTCTTCAATATAAGTTGCGAATTTCTTCGGTTTCAAAAAATATCTAATAACCTTATATAAATCATATATAAGTCCTATCATCAATCCGCCATAAACAGTACTCAAAAATATATACCCCTGTATTTTAAGAGAACTATCCATACTTACCACTCCAAAAATCATTTAAACATCTTCCCAAATAAGCTGTTTTTACCTATGTTATCCTTGTTAGAATAAGTAATACTATTAATTGTCCCTTCTATGTTTAAATTCCCCTTTTCTAAGTTTAAATTGCTTATATTCAGCTCATTTCCTTTTATAACTATTCCTCCTTTAATTGAATTCAATATAATGGTATTATCATTAAAGCTCTCCACTTGCTCTATCCCGGTAATAGTAAGATTACCTCTATTTTCAAGAATTATGTTTTGAGTTGTAAAAGTCGTTTTATTTTCACCCATAGGCCTATCCCCCTTATCATATTCTATTAAATATTATGAAAAAAAAAAGGCTTTTATTACAAAAGCCCTTTACAATACTTTAAATACTTCCTTAGAATTATCCCTGCTCACATTATTCTGTACACTTAATACTTCTATCTTCATGATACCCTGACCAAATTTAATTTCAACTATGTCTCCTACTTCAACTTCATCCCCCGGTTTTGCTATTTTTCCATTAATAATGACTCTTCCTTGATCACATGATTCCTTAGCTACAGTCCTTCTTTTTATTATTCTTGAATTTTTTAAAAACTTATCGATTCTCATGAAATCCCCTCCATAAAAAAATCAGGTCAAAGACCTGATTTTTCTTACTTATTCACTATTTCTTTTAATGCCTTGCCAGCTTTAAACACTGGAGCTTTTGAGGCTGGAATTTGAATAACTTCTTCAGGATTCCTTGGATTCCTTCCTTCTCTGGCTTTTCTTTCTCTTACTTCAAAAGTTCCAAAACCAACTAATTGAACCTTATCTCCTTTTGCCAGAGCTTCCTCCACTACCTTCATAAATGCATTTAAAGCATTCTCTGTGTCCTTCTTTGTCAAATTACTTTTTTCAGCTATGCTGGAAACTAATTCAGCTTTGTTCATAAATTTATTCCTCCTTACTAATTGTTTAAATCAGTTTATATCTTTATTTCTATGCTAATCTTGAAAATCCTTCTTTTAAACACTAATTTTTATCAAATCGTTTATTTTTATGTATCTTTGATAGATTCCATAGTTCATCCATTTCTTCTAAAGTCATTTCTTTTAAATCCTTGTTTCTTTGGTTACTTAAATTTTCCATTTCCTCAAACCTGTTAATAAACTTATTTATACTTTTGTTAAGAATTACTTCCGGATTGATATTAAAAAATCTACAAACGTTTACTACCGAAAATAATAAATCTCCCAGTTCTTCTTCTAATCTATCCATATCACCACCTTTAAAATTATTTAAGATTTCAAGTACTTCTAAATATTCCTCCTTAATCTTTGAAACAGCTCCATCTACATTATTCCAATCAAAACCTACTTCCTTAGCCCTTTCTTGCACCTTATAACTTCTCATAAGGGAAGGAAGGGGAGGAATACTTTTTAGTCTCTCTGTGTAACTTACAATATTTTGAACTTTAAATTTTATATCATTCCAATTATATACTACTTCCTCAGAATTTTCTACTTTTTTTTCTTCAAAAACGTGAGGATGTCTATCTATAAGTTTATTACATATTTTTGTGGTAACATCCCATATATTAAAATTTCCATCTTCACTTCCTATCTGACTGTGAAAAATGACCTGAAGAATCAAATCCCCCAACTCTTCAACTAAATTATCAATATCTCCCTGATCTATTGCATCTACTACCTCATAAGCCTCTTCAATAGCACATTCTCTTATCGATAAATGGGTCTGCTCTCTATCCCAGGGACAGCCGTCTTCTCCTCTTAACCTTTCTACCAAACTAAGGAGATCATTAAAATCATATAATTTTTTATTTATTTTATCCACCTTAGGAATATATATACTTGTAAGATAGCTTATTTCCTTTATTCTGTCAAGCCCATAAATAGGTATTTTAAATATTTTTTCTTTTCCCTCAATTCCTGCAGCATTTATTACATATATTTCAAATTCATCGCCATATATTTCTGATAAAATAATCTTTACTTCCGATGCTATTCTGCTATTGTATACTTGTGTTATAATCATATCCGTATTTATATCGACATAATAAGGCTTTAAGTTTATACCGTTTATTAATTTTAATCCATCTATAGGGTCACGATTTACTGCAATAAGTATAGGATCGATGAAACTCATTCCTGGGATTATTTCCAACTCCACTCTTTTTTGTTTCTCCATCTCCAAAAGAATCTCGACACTTTTTTCCGCCACAATAGGATTCCCTGGAACAAAATAATTTATTATATTAAATTCCTTAGATTTTTCTATTAGATCCTTAGCTATGAATTCATAAATATCTTCAAATTTATCCTTTTTTTCATATACGTAATCATAAGTCTCATAGGAAATATTTTTCCCCTTAATATAGTCTATAATAGGATGTTTCTCAGTCCTTAAATAATTTTTGTCTCCACTGTTAAGCCTTTCAACAACTTTTAAAGTTAAGCTTCCTACATCTCCAGGTCCTAACCCTAATACATATATCTTCCCCATATTATCTTCTCCTTATTTTATCATAATATTATTATTTAAGTAACTTTAATTTATAAAGGATTCCTGCAATTTTGTCTCCTTTGGGAAGAATTTTAAAATCCTCATTGGTAATGGCTCCTGTAATTATTAAAAGTATAAAATAAACAATCACTCCTATAAATATTCCTATTAAAGTAGAAATTTTACCTCCTAATATTCCCTCAAAAAGTCTATATCCTAAGAAAGCCGCTACTGCCATTCCTAAGGAAGACAAAAAAGGTTTAATAAATACTTCTTTCATATTAAATTTAACCTTCGAATATCTTTTTACTGCAGATAAATCCAACATTCCGGCAATAAAATAAGCTACTACTGTACTAATGGCAGCACCCTTCACATTTATCCAAGAAATTCCCGTTAATATATAAGTGAGAAAAGTTTTAACAACAGCACCTAAAAAAAGATTTTTTACGGGAACAAAGGGCCTTCCCATACCTTGAAGCATTGCCGTTAAGGACTGTACCATGGTTAAAAATATTACTCCAAATGAAAGAAGTTGAAGTATCTCTCCGGTATTATTCAATGATTCAATATCATTCTTAAAATATAAAAGTTTAATAATCGGTTTCCCAAGGACAAATAAGCCAAAAGCACAGGGAAGTCCTATAAGCAAAGTAATTCTTAATCCCGAGGATGTAATACTTTTAACTTCGCTGTAGTTTCTCTTTGTATAAGCTTCCGATATAGATGGCACAAGGCTTATAGCTAAAGCCATAGAAAACACTTGAGGTAAATTAATCAATGTTTGAGCAAGACCTTTAAGTTGTCCGTAAAGATTATTTGATTCAAATTCAGAAAATCCTATACTTTGAAGACGTCTTAAAACTATTGCCGCATCTATAGTATCCATTATTGGGGCAATGGAAGCCCCTATTGTTATAGGTATGGCTATAATAAGTAAATTTTTTATGATTCTGCTTACCGATTCTTCCTTAGCATTTAAAGAACTTCTTATCTCCTTATTCATCTTTTTTCTATTTAGAAAATAAATCCATACTATGGAAAGGGTTCCCGCTATAGCTCCTATAGAGCCACCAAAAGAGGCTCCTCCTGCTGCTATAGGTATCCCTTTATCCAAGAGGTAATATGTAAGAAAAAGTCCGACAATTACCCTAAAAAGCTGCTCTGATATTTGAGATAAAGCTGTGGGTTTCATGTTTTGAGTCCCTTGAAAATATCCCCTGAAGGCAGACATTATAGGAACAAAAAAAAGTGCCGGCACAAGAGCGATTAATGCGTAATATGCATTTTTATTTCCAAGATGCTCTACTATTGACTCCGCATTTAACAAAACAAGCATGCTTGAAAGTATTCCGCATATAAATAATCCTAACAAAGCAATTTTAAATATTTTATATGCTCCCTTAAAATCTCTTAAAGCTCTTTTTTCAGATACTAATTTCGCAATCGCTACAGGAAATCCTGATGTAGAAACAGTAAGTATCAAAACATACAGGGGATAAGCTGTTTGATAGTAACCCATACCTTCTGTCTTAATTATATTACTTATAGGAAGTCTATAAACAGCACCTAAGAGTTTAACAATCATTCCGGCAACTCCTAAAATCGCTGCTCCTTTTAAAAATTTTTCTTTACTCATATTCATTAATCCTCCTGCTAAATGCTTATTTAAACGTTTTAATAAATTCTATTATATCAGAAATATACTTTATATCAAACAAATTTATGACAAATTAATATAGCCTGCATTTTATAAGCAGGCTATATTAATTCTCCATTTGTTTGGAAAGAAACCCAGCAGCGGTTTCTGCCAATTTTATTTCTACTTCTCCCATATTAGCATTCGGTTCTTTAGAAAAGAAAATTACAGTACCTATAGGATCTCCCTGCATAACAATGGGAGCTATTACTTGAGCAGTATATCTATCTGCATTTTCATCTTCATAGAAAAGTTTAACAGGTCTATTGCCTTCATCTGTCGTATAAGTTTTTCTTCCTTCCATTATTTTCTCGAGATCAGGACTTACTCTTTTATCCAAGAATTCCTTTTTTGAACCTCCGGAAATTGCTATTATAGTATCTCTGTCTGTAATCACACATACATTATTATTAACTTCATACAAAGATTCACAATATTCTGTAGCAAATTCATTCAACTCTCCAATAGGAGAATATTTTTTAAGTATTACCTCTCCTTCTCTATCAGTAAATATCTCTAAGGGATCTCCTTCTCTTATTCTTAGAGTTCTTCTGATTTCTTTAGGAATAACAACCCTACCCAGATCGTCGATTCTTCTTACTATTCCAGTAGCTTTCATTTTTTCCCTCCTTTGAAGTATAATATAAACTTATGTATGCTTATTATTTTACTATCAGAGGTATTTTATACATGTATAGTAAAGTTAAGTTAAAGTATTACTTTAAATTGGATAAAAAATGGTTATATATAGTAAATGTAACTTCACTTAAATAGGTTCAAAAAAGGCTTCCCAGCGTATTAATTCTCTGACGGAAGCCTTTTTTGCTCTCTTATGAAATTATTTCTTTTCTTCATTATTATTAGTCTTAGTACTCGTAGCGGTATCTAAATATATTTTTACATCCGCTTCATCTCTTAGTTTAGTCAAGTATTCATTATATTTCTTCTCTTTTAAGCTGGCAATGACGTCTTCTTTTAATTTATCATATTGATCAACTTTATCATCAACTTTTATAATATGAAATCCATAATCCGTTTTGACAATTCCGCTTACTTCCCCGACTTTAAGAGCAAATGCTGCATTATCAAATTCTTCAACCATCTGACCTTTTGTAAAGTAACCTAAATCTCCGCCCTTAGCAGCTGATACTTTATCGATGGACAATTCATAAGCTAAATCATTAAATTTTTCTCCCTTTTTCAATCTTTCCTCAACTTTTTTAGCTTCATCTTCGGTTTTGAGTAATATATGACTTGCTCTTATCTTTATAAAAGAATCCTTATTTTCTTCAAAGTATTTCTTTGCATCTTCATTACTAATTTTAAGATTATTTATATAATCATCTTTATATTTTTGAATAAGAAGTTCTTTTTTTATATTGTCCTTAAAATACTCTTCAGTCATATCATTATCCTTTAAGAATTGAGTATATTTTTCCTCTCCTCCCAGTTCTTCCTTATAGCTATTAATCTGATCTGTTATGTCCTTCTCAGAAACAGCTATTTTCTTTTCATTTGCCCTTCCGACTATTAGCTTTTCTGAAATTAATAAGTCTAAAGTTTTCTCTTTTAATACTTCTTCAAAAGTCTTGTCTCCACTCACTACTGTAGACATAATATCTGAACCGTATTGTGATTCATAGGCTTTTTTATACATATTAAAATTTTTGTTAAACTCTTCTTTAGAAATATTATCTCCATCTACTGTTGCAACGGAATTTTTATTTAGCTTCTCACAACCTGCAAAGCTTGCCAAAATCATAATCACTGCCAAAAAAATTATCAATATTCTTCTTTTCATATTTACCAATGAAAACATCCTTTCTTATTAGAGTGGCTAACATTATTATATATCATTTACCTTAAATATAAAACAACTAATTTTTTCAATAAGTTCTTTAAGTTCTTTAATAACATCTTTTTTTATCCTAAATTTAAATATAGGTTTATCAGACAGATCAAATGAAATCTTCATTCCATATTCTACTGAAAGATAGTGTATGAGTTCCGGAGTTATATACTTAATTGAATCAAATTCCAAACTAATAATATCATTCTTTTGAAAAATAACGGATACCAAACATTTGCTGGCAATATTCTTTATATAAGAAATATCTATTAAATTTTTTACCTCTTGGGGAATATCTCCAAACCTGTCTATCAATTCATCAACCAAGTCATTATAATCCTCATTGGAAACAGTCCTTGCAATCTTTTTATAGATTTCTATTTTCTGTTCTTCATCCGGAATATACTCTTTTGAAATATATCCGTTTATATTTAATTCAATAGTGGTTTCGACAGCATCTTCTACTTTTTCTCCTTTTAATTTTTTAATAGCTCCATTTAAAAACTTCACATACAAATCATATCCTATGGCTTCAATATGTCCATGTTGTTCTACCCCTAAAAGATTTCCCGCTCCTCTTATTTCCAAATCTCTCATTGCAATTTTAAAACCAGAACCAAATTCAGTGAATTCCTTTATGGCCCTCAGTCTTTTCTCCGCCACTTCGCTTAAAACCTTGTCTTTTTCATAGGTAAAGTAAGCAAAAGCAACTCTATTTGTTCTTCCAACTCTGCCTCTTAACTGATAAAGTTGAGAAAGTCCCATTTTGTCAGAGTCTTGAACAATTATAGTATTTACATTAGGGATATCAAGACCTGTTTCAATAATAGTAGTACACAAAAGTACATCATATTCTCCATCAATAAAACTTAGCATTACCTTCTCCAGTTCTCTTTCTGACATTTGACCATGTCCTACTATTATTCTTGCTTCTGGAACAAGTTCCTTAAGCTTTTTGGCCACCTTATGGATTGTTTCAACCCTGTTATAAACGTAATAAACCTGTCCATTTCTATTTATTTCCTTTATGATAGCATCTCTTATAATTTGTTCATTAAATTCCACCACATAAGTTTGAACAGGATATCTTTCTTCCGGAGGTTCATCCAAAACACTCATATCTCTTATTCCTATTAATGACATATGAAGAGTCCTTGGAATGGGCGTAGCGGTAAGAGTCAAAACATCCGCATTTTCTTTCAATCTCTTAAGTTTTTCCTTATGTTTGACTCCAAATCTTTGTTCCTCATCTATAATTATAAGCCCTAAATCATAGAATTTTACATCCTGTGAAAGAAGCCTGTGGGTACCTATTACCATATCTACAATTCCCTTTTTTAAATCAACAATTACCTTATGCTGTGCCCCAAGAGTTTTAAACCTGCTGAGCATTTCTACCCTAATAGGAAAACCAGCGAATCTTTCCTGAATAGTATTATAATGTTGCTGAGCCAATATAGTTGTTGGAACAAGAAAAGCCACCTGTTTTCCGTCCATAATTGCCTTAAACGCTGCCCTTATGGCTACCTCTGTTTTCCCATATCCTACATCTCCGCATAAAAGTCTATCCATAGGTTTGGGCTTTTCCATATCCTTTTTTATTTCATTTATGCTTCTTAGCTGAGCTTCTGTTTCTTCATAAGGAAACATCTCTTCGAACTGGCCTTGCCAAACATTATCCTTACTAAATTCAAACCCTTTTGATGTCTCTCTCTTTGCGTATAATTCAAGAAGATCTTTAGCCATGTCCTCTATTGATTTCTTTGCTTTATTCTTTGTTTTCGTCCAATCTGAATTGCTGAGCCTACTAATTTTGGGTTTTGCTTCATCGGAACCAATATATTTTTGAATTAAATTCATCTGATCAACAGGTACATAAAGCTTGTCATTACCTGCATATTTAATGGTAAAATAATCCTTCTTTATTCCCTGAACATTAAGTTGTTCGATGCCTATATATTGACCTATTCCATGATTTTCATGAACTACATAATCTCCAACATTAAGGTTTAAAAATGATACAATTTCCTGTTTATCTTTTTTTACAATTTTTCTGCTTTTTTTCTTTTTAACTTTAAAAATTTCATTATCGCTAATAAATACTTGTTTAATAAATGGATATTCAAATCCTCCGTTTACAGTACCTGCCAATATAAAAACCTGTCCGGATTTAATATCTCTGTTTTTATCTTTAACAAAGGAACACTCCAATCCCTTTTCACGAAGAATTTTTTCTAATTTTATACCTCTTTCCTCAGTTCCTGAAAATATTATAACCTTATATCCCCTGTATTTATAATGATTTAATTCTTCTATCAAAAAATTCATATTATTATGAAATGACTGCATTCCTTTTGTAGTAAAATTAATAGATACTTTAGGATTAAACTTTGAATCATCATTTAACAATGACATAGTGATAATGGTTATTTTCTCTTCGACTTTCTTAATTATTTCATCATACCTATATAGTATTTTTTCATGGTTTGGAAGTAATTCTCCACTCTCATATATGTTTGAGAATTTAAACACAAATTGTTCCTTCAACTCATTTGCTTTTTCTTCAATTCTCTGAAATTCATGAAGAACTATTAAACTATCTTGAGAAAAATAGTCAACTAAACTTGATACATATTCTCCCGGAATATATGGAATTATTAAATCTGAATTGGCAATAGACAAGTTTCCTTCAACAGCATCAATATATTTTAAAAATTTTTTATTAAGCTTTTCCGATTTATCTTTTATCCTTTTGTTTTTACTTACCTTAGATAAATCTCTTTCTATTCCTTCTATAATTTTACTTTTATATTCGTCAAGAATAAGTATTTCCTTTGCAGGAGGTATAAAAGCAGAGTCTAATTTGTTCATAGACCTTTGATCGGAAATATTAAAATTTCTTATAGAATCGATCTCATCATCAAATAATTCTATCCTTATTGGAAATTGTTCTCCTGGAGAAAAGAAATCTATTATTCCTCCTCTAACGCTGAATTGACCTTTTCCCTCTACCATATTTACTCGTTCATAACCTTTAATAGTTAAATCTTCCACAAATTTTTTTAAATTTAGCTTCTCATCATATCTTATTTTAGTAGAAAGTTTTTTAAATATTTCCGCATTCATGACTTTTGAAAGAATCGCTTCTATACAAGTCACAACTACTATCTTCTCACCCTTTATTAACCTTGTCATAACTTTTAATCTTTCATGAACAGTTTCAAGGCTCAAGGCATCTACATCATAGAAAAATATTTCTTTTGACGGAAAAATTTCCACATGACTATTTGCAAAATTTTTTAAATCTTCAAATATACTTTTCGCCTTTAACTCGTCTTTAGTAACAATTAATATTTGTTTTTTGCTATGTTTGTTTATTCCATAAAAAAAATGCCCCAGGTTATCATCATTTAACCCATGTATAGAAATGGGACTACTTCCCATTTTTATTTCTTCCAAAAGCTTTTTGTAAGACGGCATGTTTTTTAATGAATCTATGAACATGTCTCCACTCATCAAATCAACTCCTTGCAAAAGTCCTAAGCCCAGGTTTAATCCTGAGCTTTTATATCTTTTTTCATATTAATTTCATTCATTGCTTTATTCACATCATATTTAACAATCAACTCTGCTGCTCGTGCAGCCTTTTTTATAGCTTCTTCAATAATTGTCCTGTCTTCTTGTGAAAACCTGCTTAATACAAAGTCTGCCAAATCCATGTCTTCCTTAGCTTTCCCTATCCCTACTTTTATTCTTGGAAAATCATCTCTTTGAAGCTGGTAAACTATGGACTTCAGCCCATTATGAGTTCCTCCGCTTCCTTTTGCCCTAACTCTTACTGCTCCAAAATCTATATCCACATCGTCTACTATTACTATTATATTTTCTATAGGCATCTTGTAGAAGTTGTACAAATCCAATACTGCCATGCCACTATTATTCATATATGTTTGAGGTTTAACCAATAAAATTTTTTTATCATCAATATTTCCTTCACCATATATGGATTTAAATTTTCCTTTATTTAATTTTATATTATATTTAGATGATATAAGTTCTACAGTATCAAATCCTATATTATGTCTTGTATTCATATATTCTCTTCCGGGATTGCCGAGACCTATTATCGCATACAAATAGACCAGCTCCTAACTACTTAAAAAGCTCACTTACAGATTCATTTGTATATATCCGTCTTATCGCCTTCGCAAATAAGGACGCAACCGACACTACCTCAATTTTATCTATTTTTTTCTCAGGCGTAAGAGGTACGGTATCTGTAATGACAAATTTTTCTATTTCAGATTCAGCAATTCTTTCTACGGCAGGACCGGAAAGAATAGGATGAGTGCCACAGGCATATATCTTCAAAGCCCCAAAATTTTTAAGTACTTTAGCTGCTTTTGAAATAGTACCTGCTGTATCTATTATATCATCTATTATTATTACGTCTTTTCCTTCAATATCTCCTATAACGTTCATTACTTCTGACACATTAGCTTTAGGTCTCCTCTTTTCTATTATAGCTATAGGCAGATCCAAAAGATTGGCGAAGTTTCTTGCTCTCGTAACTCCTCCCAAATCTGGAGAAACAACGACAGTTTCTCTTGTCACTATATTTTTAAAATAATCGGCAAGTATCGGTACCCCAACAAGATGATCTACGGGAATATCAAAATATCCTTGAATTTGCCCGGCATGAAGATCCATAGTCAATATTCGATCTGCTCCGGCCTTTGTTAAAATATCCGCGATTAATTTTGCTGTTATTGGCTCTCTTGCTTTAGTCTTTCTATCCTGTCTTGCATATCCGTAATAAGGTATAACCGCATTTATTCTTCCTGCAGAAGCCCTTTTGAAACCATCGAGCAAAATCAAAGCTTCCATCAAATTATCATTTACGGGAGGACAAGTAGGTTGTATTAAAAATACGTCATAGCCTCTTACTGTTTCGTTAATGCTAACCGAAATCTCACCATCGCTAAATCTTCCCACTTCACAATCAGACAACGGAACCTCCAATTCCGCACAAATCTTTTCCGCCAGTTCTTTGTTTGCATTTCCGGAAAAAATCTTCATTTCCTTTCCACTTAAGTTCATTTTAATTTTCCCCCCAATTATTTATTATCTTTTACAAATCCTTTTTTAATAACCCAATCCTTTTTATTAACCTGTCTTGCTCTTGCTATAGATAAATCATACTCATTCACAGCATCGGTAATAGTTGACCCTGCCGCAATATATCCCCACTTCTCGACTTTAACAGGAGCTACTAAATTAGAATTACTTCCTATAAAAGCATTGTCCCCTACTAAAGTTCTCTGCTTTATTTTCCCGTTATAATTGACAAATACTACTCCACATCCCACATTTACTTTTTTGCCCACTGTTGCATCGCCTATATATGATAAATGGCTGGCTTTAGAATAATCTCCTATTGTGGAATTCTTCACTTCCACAAAATCTCCTATCTTCACATTTTTGCCTATATGACTATTAGGTCTTAAGTAAGCATAAGGCCCAATTGTAGAATTATTACCAACAGTACTTTCTATAATAGTAGAACTTTGAATTTCAACTTCGTCTCCTATCTTGCTGTCCACTATTCTGGAATCATGACCGATTATACAATTTCCACCGATTTCGGTATTCCCTTCAAGAAATGTTCCCGGATAAATCATTGTATCTTCTCCAATTTTAACCCCACTTTCTATGTAAGTATTGCCTGGATTTATTATTATTACTCCCTGCTCCATTAATTTTTCATTTACTCTTTTTCTCATTATCATATCTGCCTGTGCCAATTGCACCTTAGAATTAACTCCAAATATCTCCGTATTATCCTGAGCTCTATAAACTCCCACTCTCAAATTTTCTCTTTTAAGGATCTCTATTACATCAGTAATATAGTATTCACCTTGAGCATTATCTCTATGGATTTTATCTAAACTCTCCCTTAAGGCCTTTCCATTGAAACAATACATTCCCGAATTTATTTCTTTAATTTTTTTCTCTTCTTCATCTGCATCTTTTTCCTCTACTATCTTTAACAGCTCACCTTTTTCATCATATAATATTCTTCCATATCCTGTAGGATTTTCGAAAAATGCCGTAAGAACCGTTCCTTGATTTTCTTTTTCAATATGATATTTAACCAAATCCTTTAAGGTGTCCCCTTCGATTAGAGGAGTATCTCCGTATAATATGACAACATAATCATCATCTTTTATATAGTCCTTTCCTTGCATCACTGCAAACCCTGTCCCATATGGTACGTTTTCCCCCACAGGTTGCTCTTTAAATATTACCGTCTCATCTTTAACACTTTCTACTAAATCCTTGCTTCCATTACTTATAATTATAACATTTTTATTAATTCCTGCAGCCTCCGAAGCCTTAATTACATATGATAATAAGGGCTTCCCGCACATTTTGTGAAGTACCTTTGGTATCTTAGATTTCATTCTTTTTCCTTCGCCTGCCGCAAGTATTATTGAGATTATCATTATACACACCTCTACCTTTCGTATTTTCCCACTCAATAATATTTTATACAATTTCAATTATAAGTCCATACTTATTTTTTATTTCTTTGCTATTGTAAATTTTGGAAAAGTAAAAAGGACCACTTTTGGTCCTTTAACTACTCCTCTGATATACTTTTCTCATACTCTTCAAATATAGCTTCTTGAATCTTTGCTCTGGTTTCCGGATTAATCGGATGTGCTATATCTCTGAACTCCCCATCGGCCATTTTTCTGCTGGGCATCGCAATAAATAATCCATTTTGTCCTTCGATTATTTTTATATCATGGACAACAAATTCATTATCAAATGTAACGGAAACTATGGCCTTCATCTTACCTTCATCAGCAACTTTTCTAACCCTTACGTCAGTTACCTTCAATACCTTTCACCACCTTCCCGGAGATGCAATGTTTATTAAATATTTTTTATATTCTCTAAATTTTGCAAAAATCCTTCTTCTTTTTTAAATAATATTAATTTTTCTTAATATGATTTAAATATTCAAAATTGGAAATTAAATCAATCTTCCTGTTCTCCTCATCTACATCCTTCAAAATCATCAATGAAGTATAATTATTTACAAGTTTCTTTTCAGGACTCATGGTTGAAATCAAAACTCCAGTACCCGCTACTTCTACATTAAATTCCTCCATCATCTCATATATTCCCCTAACCGTACCTCCCCCTTTCATAAAATCATCAATGATTAAAACTTTTGACATTTCCCTTAAAGCTTTTCTGGAAAGAGACATTGTCTGGATTATTTTGGTAGAACCGGATATATAATTTATGTTAACTGTGGAACCTTCAGTCACTTTAATATTTTTTCTGATTATAACCAATGGAACATTCAGTATCTCGGCCGTCATCAATGCTATAGGTATACCTTTAGTTTCTATAGTCACCACATAATCAATTCCCTTATCCATAAATTCATTGGCAAATATAATCCCCAGCTCTTTCACAATATGAGGTGAATACAAAATATCCAGCATATATATAAATCCACCGGAAATAATTCTGTTAGGTTCGGACAAATCCTTACATAACTGTTCCAAAAAATACTTGGTCTTCTCCTTCTGAACTTTCGGTGCAAATTTGACTCCTCCACCTGAACCGGTAATAGTTTCGATTGTTCCTATCTCAATCTTCTCTACCAATTCTTTTATTATTGATATGTCTCCGCTGATACTTGATTTTTTTACATCAAATAGTTCACAAAAATATCTATAAGAAAATACATAATTAGGTTTAGTAGTCAATATGTACATTATTCCTGCAACTCTTTCGTTTCTCTTTAATTTTTTCATATAATCACCTTAATTTTAAACTTTTGTATTTAATTAATTTTATCCTTTTTCATACAAAAATTCAACACATTAAATAGTATTCCTTTTTATATTTTTAAAAATATGATATAATCTATCAATGATATGAGTTGCAAAGGAAAAATTTTTGAATAGAATGATAATAATACGTTCTTTGGTAATAATAGATATATAATGAAAAAAACATTGTATTAGGAGGTAGATTTATGTTTTCTTTTGATATAAAAGAACACAGATTCAATCATGTACATTTTATAGGAATCGGAGGCATAAGCATGAGCGGATTAGCCGAAATTCTTCTTATGGAAGGTTATAAAGTTTCGGGTTCTGATATGAAAAATTCTTTAATACTTAATAAGTTAAAAACTCAGGGAGCAGATATCTTTCTTGGACACAGGGCTGAAAATATCAACAATGCCAATTTGGTGATATATACGGATGCCATATCAAAGGATAATCCAGAACTTTTAGAATCAAAAAAAAGAGCTATACCAACTATAGACAGAGGTAACTTTTTAGGAATGATTATGAAAAACTATAAACATTCCATTGCCGTTTCGGGAACTCACGGAAAGACTACTACTACCAGCATGCTGTCCACCATATTTAAAAATTCTACTTTAGATCCCACCATACTTTTAGGTGGTGAGTTAGATGATATCGGAGGAAATGTTTTGATGGGCGGTAAAGATCTTTTGCTTACTGAAGCCTGTGAATATAAGGGAAATATTCTTAAATATCGACCCACAATGGCAATTATATTAAATATGGAAGAAGATCATTTGGATTATTTCAGAAATATTGATCATATCGTAAACACATTTTCGGAATATGCGGCAAATATCAAAAAAGACGGCTATTTAATTATAAACTTAGATGACAAACATTCAAAAAAGGTAATAAATACTTCTCATTGTAATATAATAACCTTCGGTATTAATAACCAGAGTGATTATGTTGCCGAAAATATTTCCTATGCTCAGGACGGATATCCTAAGTTTATCTTAAATGTTAAAGGTAAAAAACATTATACTGTGGAATTAAACGTTATGGGAGTACACAATATATACAATGCTTTAGCAAGTATCGCCGCTGCTTCCATCTGCAATGTACCTATGGAAGATATAATTCATTCCATTAAAGAATACAGAGGAACCCATAGAAGGTTGGAAACAAAGGGGTATTCTAATAATATTAAAATTGTAGATGACTATGCTCATCATCCTACAGAGATTAAAGCATCTTTAGCTGCATTAAAAAGAACTAAACCTAAAAACTTATGGTGTATATTTCAACCTCATACATATTCAAGAACAAAGCTTCTTTTAAATGAGTTCTCTGAATCTTTCTATGATGCTGATAAAATTATAATAACAGATATATATGCTGCAAGAGAAAAGGATACGGGAATCATTCACGCAAAAGATCTTGTGGCTTTATTGCAAAAAAAAGGAGTCGATGCTATTTATATGAGTTCTTTCGAATCAATTAAAAATTATCTTCTTGAAAATGCAGTTCCGGAAGATTTAATAGTGACAATGGGAGCAGGAAACATATATCAAATAGGGGATATGCTATTAGAGGAAAACAGGAAAAAAGCAATTTAAAAATTTTGTGTAACAAAAGAAGCTTTTATTTACTAAAAGCTTCTTTTGTTACACCATATATTTTTTCCAACATTTCTTTTGTAGCTTCTTCATCTTGAATAAAATATGAAAGAGTTTTACCGTTTACTTCTTTATAATCTCCCGTTCCAGCCAAGGTATTAAAAGTAAAATCTTCCGTTTTCATTTTAAAAACGATTTTGCCTATTGTAACAGCTTCCTTTAAAGGAATATCAGTTTTTACATAATCAAAACATGCTTTGATTACAAATGGAAGTTTATAACTTAAGGATTTATTTATAAATGATTTCATAAATTCTTGTTGAGCTTTTATTCTGCCTATATCTCCATTTTTATAGCCTGATTTTCCTCCGTTTCCCTTTCTGTATCTTAAAAATTGAATCGCCTTTTTCCCATCTAAAATTTGTTTTCCTTGTGATATATTTATGTTTAGAGGTGGCTCTGCAGTCGGGTCCTTATACTTCATCGGAAATGGAACTGTTACTTCTACGCCACCTACAGAATCTACTATCTTTTCCACTCCGGCATAATCAACCATTATATAATAATCGACCGGTATTCCGGCAAGAACGTATTCCACTGCCTTTTTAACTCCGTCAGTACCGTGCTGTCCATATACGCAATTGATTTTTCTTTCCTCCGCTTTATCATATCCTTTTCTATGAAGATAAGTATCTCTCGGTATAGAAATTAAGTCCACATTATTTTGTTCCGGATCAATTGAAATAAATACTATAGTATCTGATCTTACATCCTCCATCCCCAATAATATTATATTTATTCTATCACTGTTTTTAACTCCTATTTCTAAAGAGTTGATATTCTCTTTCTGAACATTTTCTTCATTTTCATTTTCTGCTTCCCGGTTTTTTTTATTATCATTTTCATCTTGCTTACGATCAATAATATTTTTCTCTCCAATTTTTGTATTAATCCCCTTTTCCTGAATACTAACATATGATCCAAAAAGAAACGCCAACAAAAAACAACTCAGAGAAAGAAAAAAAATTTTTAAAAAATCTTTCATATATGTCACCCTATCCCAATAATTTACCTCACCCAACATAAAAAACTTATATGAAAGACCCATTTAAACTTAACTTTACATGGAAAAAGCAAATTTTTTATAACCCATAGGAAAATTCCATTTTTATTAATTTAGGTTTTTTGTAATGGGTTTCAAAAAGGTTTCCTAAATTTATTAATATTTTTATTAAAGCCTTTTTTATAATAATAGTCTGCACTCAGTTCAATTGTTTTAATCAAACCTTTTTATTTGTATAAATGCAAAAAATTCCTTAGCTTTAAAAGCTGAGGAATTTTTTGCATTTATTGTTTATATTAATTATTTTGTGTAGTCAAAGAAACCTTTACCGGTTTTTCTTCCCAACAATCCACCTCTTACCATCTTTCTCAAAAGAGGATGAGCCCTGTACTTGCTGTCTTCAAACTCATTATACAGCACATCCATGATCGCCAAACAAACATCCAATCCTATTAAATCTCCTAATGCCAAAGGTCCTATAGGATGATTTGCACCGAGTTTCATAGCTTCATCTATATCTTCGGCACTGGCAACTCCGTCGGCCAATATTCCTATGGCTTCATTTATCATAGGAATAAGTATCCTATTAACAACAAATCCCGGGGCTTCTTCTACTTCTACGGGAGTTTTCCCAAGCTTTCCTGCGAATTCAAATACTTCATCTCTTGTTGCTGACGAGGTTGAAATTCCTTTTATTACTTCAACAAGTTTCATAACCGGTACAGGATTAAAGAAATGCATTCCTATAACTTTATCAGGTCTTTTTGTAGCACTTGCAATGTCGGTTATAGACAAAGATGAAGTGTTTGTAGCAAGTATTGCTTCTTTCTTACATACTTCATCGAGTACCTTAAAAGTATCTTTTTTAAGAGACATATCTTCAGAGAGTGCTTCGATTACAAGATCGCAATCCTTTAAATCTTCATACTTCGTTATAATATCTATTTTCCCCAATATTTTATTTTTATCTTCTTCTGATAATTTTCCTTTTTGAACTTTCCTATTCAAATTTTTATCAACTATTTTTAAACTTCCTCTTGGTGAGTTGGTATCAATATTTCTTACCCACACCATCACATCATAATCATTTTCAGCTAATACTTGAATAATTCCGGAAGCCATAGTACCTCTTCCTAAAACTCCTACTCTTTTCATAAAAACACCTCCAAAATTTATCTTAATTTATAGTTTGGCTTACGTTTTTCTAAAAACGCTTCCATTCCTTCTTTTTGATCTTCTGTAGAAAAACAAATCCCAAATAGGTCTTTTTCTATAGCTATTCCAGTTTCAATATCCGTTTCTATTCCTCTGTTGATGGAAGTTTTTGCTAATCTGACTGCTATCTGTCCATTGGAATCAATTTTTTTTGCCAAGGAAATAACTTCATCCATTAATGATTCAAGAGGAACGACTTTATTTACCAATCCGATTTCATATGCTTCCTGAGCATTAATCATATTTGCCGTGTATATAATCTCTTTAGCTTTTCCTAACCCTACTAATCTTGCAAGTCTTTGAGTCCCAGAAAATCCCGGTATAATTCCCAATCCTACTTCAGGCTGCCCAAATTTAGCTTTATCGGAAGCAATCCTTATATCACAAGACATAGATAACTCACAGCCTCCTCCTAAAGCAAACCCATTTACTGCCGCGATAACAGGCTTTTCCAGCAATTCTATTTTTCTAAATACTTTGGATCCAGTTTTGGCAAATTCTCTGGCTCTTGCCGTATCCATGTCCTTCATTTCGGCAATATCTGCTCCTGCCACAAAAGCTCTTCCCTCACCTGTTATAATAATAATATGTACTTCATTATCTTCTTCAATTAAATCTATGGCTCTATCCAATTCTTTTAATAACTCTGTGTTCAAAGCATTCAGAGCTTTCGGCCTATTAATAGACAATATCCCAATATTATCCGATTTTTTAAATAATAAATTATTAAAATTCATATAATCCCCCCCAACACAATATAAACATTCTGTTTGTTTATATTTTATCAAATAACAAATAATAAATCAATATTATTCTGATAAAAAACTCAAATTAAATTGTTAATTTATATTCAAATTCATAAAATATTATTATATATTATGTTTCCCCATTACCCTTTTTTATAACTATATTACTATTCTTGCGGAAATTACCTTGAAGTTTATATTATAATTAAAATTATAAATTGATTTAGCATTAATTATAAAAATTGTAATTATTTTATTTACTAAATTTGGCAATTTTTTATCAAAAAATTATCAATTTATAGCAACACAAACTTTATTTTATAATGTAGCGTTAAAAAAATTTTTTTGGGTAATACATCTAATAATTAATACTAAAGGGGTGGTTCAATGCTGGATTTTATTATAAGAAGACATAGTATAAGAAAGTTCAAAGATGAAAATATTCCCGATAAAGATTTAATTGAGATAATTAAAGCCGCAACTTTGGCTCCTTCAGGCAAGAATTCTCAAAATTGGCATTTCATTGTGATTAAAAATAGAAATAAACTAAATGAAATAGCAGATATAGTTAAAAATAAAGAATTAAAATTATCGCAATACATTAAAGACGGAATCGAAAAAAATAAATTTATATCGTCTATAGATAATCATATATTCTTTAAAGATGCGCCGATAACAGTATTTGTATATGCCGGCCCTTACCCTGACAACAGGAAAAAAATCCTTAAAAATGCTAAAGTGGCAAAAGAAGAAATTGAGGAATACATAAATGTAGAGCCCAGAATTCAAAATATAGGTGCAGCTATGGAAAATTTACTTCTTGCAGCAGCTAATCTGGGATATGGAGGATGTTGGATGACAGGACCTATGTTGGCTAAAAAGGAAATAGAAGAATATATTGGGTTTCATAAAGACGGCTATAGCTTGGTATGTATGGCTCCTTTAGGAGTTCCTTCAGAAAATGAAATAATAAGTTCTACAAGAAAACCAATAGAAGAAATATTAACAATAATAGACTAATCAATTGATTAGTCTATTTTCTCAACAATTCAAACATATTCTTTTTATATTTTTCAACGCCGGGCTGGTCAAAAGGATTAACTCCTAAAAGGTATCCGCTTACCGCACAGGATTTTTGAAAAAAATACATAAGTTTTCCTAAAAAATACTCGTCAATTTTGGGCATATTAATGATTAAATTTGGTACTCCGCCGTCTACATGGGCCTTAAGAGTTCCTTCAAAAGCTTTTTTATTTACAAAATCCATACTTTTCCCAGCCAAAAAGTTTAAGTTATCTAAGTCTTTCTCATCCTTCCGGATAACTATATCCTCTCTCGGGCTAATTACATTCAAAACAGTTTCAAACATATTTCTTCTCCCATCCTGAACCAATTGGCCCATTGAATGTAGATCAGTTGTCAGGCTCAAAGAAGAAGGATATATACCTCTTCCGTCTTTTCCTTCGCTTTCTCCAAATAATTGTTTCCACCACTCTTGAAGATAAAACAGCCTTGGTTCATAAGAAACCAATATCTCTATTTCTTTTCCCTTCCTATATAAAATATTTCTGATAGCTCCATATATATAGGAAATATTTTCTTTTATTATATCCGAGGAATATTCCATTACTCCTGATTGAGCTCCTTCCATTAACTTATCAATATCTATTCCGGCTACCGCTATAGGAAAAATTCCTACAGGAGTAAATACCGAATATCTGCCTCCGATATCGTTAGGAATAGTAAATCTGTTATACCCTTCCTCCTCAGCTATTTGGCTAAGAACACCTTTTTCTTTGTCCGTAGTTATATATATTCTCTCCTTAGAATTCTTCCTTCCGTATTTTCTTTCCATATATTCCTTAAATATTCTGAAAGCAATAGCCGGTTCTAAAGTAGTTCCTGACTTGGATATAACGTTGATAGATATATCTTTTCCTTCCAATACATCCATTAATTCCTTTAAATAAGTGCCACTAATGTTATTGCCTACAAAATATATCTCAATATTATTTTTCTTTACTGCCATATTATCATAAAAGGAATGGCTTATACTCTCTACCACTGCTCTTGAGCCTAAATATGATCCCCCTATTCCGATAACTATAAAGGCTTCCGAATTGCTTCTCACCTTTTCCGCTGACTCCTTAATCATCTCAAATTCTTTTCTGTCATACTCGTTAGGATAATTCAACCATCCTACATTTTGATCCTTGCCTTCATATAATATACGATGAACTGTTTTCAACTGAGGTTCTAATCTTAATATTTCCTCATCAGAAACAAATCCATTGGCATAATCTAAAATAATATCTTTCATAATATATCCTCCTATTAATGATCACTTTTCTACCTTCATTAACACCAATGCAAAATCATCTTTTTGATCTCCATACATATACGAATTAGCTTTGTTTTCTATATTTTTTATAGGACTTTCGGGAGCCTCTTTAACCGCTTTTATTATTCTTTTCTCTCCGAATTCTTCCTTATTTTTATTTCTTACTTCTAATATTCCATCTGTATAAAAAAGTATTCTATCTCCATTTTTCAGTTGAACCATATTCTCATTATAATGTATTTCATCAAATAAGTAAGAAATTGGATATCCTTTCATCTTCAGCAATTCCACATTATTATCATCAAATAATATGGGAATACAATTATGTCCGCCATTTGCGTATTTAAATGTATCGGTAGAACAATTAAAGATGCCATAGAATATTGTAAGATATTTTTCATCATCTAAGTTTAAATCTATAAATCTTTTATGAAGTTCCGTTAAGGTTTTAGAAGGACTGAGTATATCATCTTTTATTGCTCTCATGGTCTGTCTTATAAACATGGTCATCATTGACGCGGTAATCCCGTGGCCAGCCACATCACTTATATATATGCCTATATTGTCCTTGTCTATATAAAAAACATCAAACATATCTCCGCTGAGCATTTCACATGGCTTGTACAAATAGTTGATTTTAATATTATTATAGGAGCCCTTTCTGGGAAGAATTTTTTCTTGAAGAACCTTTGCAAATGTAATATCTTTGTTGAGTTTTTTAGTTTTTTCCCTCAACTCATTCTCTAATTTTCTTTCTCTTGTGACATCCCTAAACACTTCCACCGCGGCATATATGTTACCATCGGAATCTGATACAGGTGAACTCTTAACAGAAAAAATACGATCTCCGACATTTTCTTCTTTTTGTATAATTTCTCCTGTTGCTATACTTCTTTCAGTAATGCAAAAACTGCAGGGCCTAATTTTACCAAGAGCTTCATAACATTTTTTCCCTACAATTTCTGTTCCCAGAGCACCTTTCATGGTCTTATTTGCATATATAATTGTCCCATTTCTGTCTATAACTCTGACCCAGTCCGCCATTCCCTCAAGAACGTGATAATTAAGCATATTGAAATTTTTTATTTGGTCTTCAAAATAACTAACTTTGTTCTTTTCCAACATAGCTATCACCCATATTTTAGAAATTTTTTTGCTCGCCTTCATAATAACACACTATACAATAAAATACAAAACAATTTAATATTAATCTTGAGTGTTCTGTAAAATATCATGATAAATATTGATTATTTCTTCCCTATATATCTCATCTGCATCTATAGAACCCCATCCTAATTGATTCTGAAATATGCCATCATAAACCTGATCATGATAACTCCTTAAAACATGAGGAATATTTTTTTCTGACAATATTTCATCCAGTAACATGGCTTCAACTTCATTGTTAAGAATCAAAATCTTTTTTATTTTTCCCATTAAACTATCTCCTTTTAAAAAAGCATTCACCTCAATTGAAATGAATGCTTTAATTCACCTTACTTTATAGAAGAATTATAGATTACATTTAAATAATCGGGATTAAATATATCCTTTTTTACAAATCCCTTTTCTTTATTGTCATATTTAAAATCAGACAACTTAAATGTAGCAGAGCCCGTCTGAAGGGTAGCTATATGATAATCATCTTTAGATGTAAACACCCAAAATTCCAATGCTCCCAATTGTATATAATCATCAAATAAAACAAATTCTCCATCTTCATCTTTTATAATGAGAAACCATTTCTGTCCATCATCCCATGCTATTTCTCCATTATCATACCTTTGAGCTGTAGTATACATCTCTATACTTTCATCTTCTCCGTCTCTATCCAGATCAACTTTTTTACTGTCTAAGAGAGTCAAATCGGAAGTATCAAGTTTGTCTCCGGAAAGATGTACATATTCTAATTTTTCTTCCTGTTCAGTCTTTTCATTTTCCTCTTTCAATGCTTTATCATATATCGTTTCTCTCAGAGATTCATTTAATTGAGCTTTAATTAAAGTCTTATTCTTTGAATCATCTTGAGAATAAGTCATATAATAATATTTATCCTTCTTCAAACCATCCCATAGCTTTTTATTTTTTACATAGATCGTAATTTCTTTTAACTCACTTTCTTTATCTTCTCCCAATATTTGAAGGATAATTGAATGACTATCACCCTCCTCATCTTTGCTTAAAAGAAGTCCCGAAGTAATAAAAGTATTACTATTAATATTATTGGAGGATTGAAAAATATAAAAAACAACTATTACTATTGCCAAAATCAGTATACCCACTATATTTTTAATCTTATTATTCATTCTCTCACCCTTCCTTAATTTTATAGCCTATAGGAAAGTTCCATTTTTCTCAATATAATTTGAAATAAGTTTCAAAAAGGCTTCTCTGATTTATTAATGCTTCTATAGAAGTCTTTTTTATATATTATCATGTCTTGTATACAATTTCAACCTATAAATTTAAAAACCTCACTTACTATTTAATTATATCATAAATCTAATTATAATTTTTTTATTAGCAATTATTACTTTATATTATTTCATTTTTTGTCGATTTAATGTACAATAGATATTGTATTGTAAAATTATTATATTTAAGGGGGGTTTATTATGGAAAGCAAAACTACAAAGGAAAACACAAAAAATAAAGATAACAATCTATCTAAAATTAAAATAGGACTTATAACACATTTAGTAATTAACTTACTTATAAGTACCTTAATATCAAATGGATTATACGTCTTATTAGCAGAACATATGAATGTTAGTCCTAATTTTATAATGTTAATTTTTTCATTTGTAAACATAATTATTTTCTTATTAATAACCTATTTCTCAATTAGCCGTTGGCTTGTAAAGTTCTTCAAAGCTATCGAACCGGTTATTGAAGAAATCTCTAGAGGCAACTTAAACGAAATAAGTTTATTCAACGGTAAAAATAAATTCAGTGGAATCACGGATTCATTAAGCAAGGCTAATTCAAATATAAAAAATATGATTACAGGAATAACACAGAATTCTGAGGTATTATCTAAAAACGCCAAAGATCTGTCTGATATTGTCGAAGATACTACTCAGGCAGTGGAACAAATCGCTTCCAGTGTTAACGATATAGCCTCCGGTTCAGAAGATACATCAAAAAATATTACTGAATTAAGCGAAGCCATATCCAATCTTACTACTCTTTCACAAAATACAGAAAAAAATACTCAATTGGCTACGGACCTTTCAGCTTCCATGGCCAAATCAGCAGAAAAAGGTAGCAAAGATATGGAAAAGATAATCGATAAGGTAAGTTTAATTGATTCTTCTACCAAAAATACTTCAGGAATAATCGAAAATCTTAATGAACAAATTAAAAACATTGAAAATATAGTAGTAATCATAAACCAAATAGCAGAACAAACGAATCTTCTTGCATTAAATGCAGCAATTGAAGCAGCAAGAGCAGGAGAATCAGGAAAGGGATTTGCTGTAGTGGCAGATGAAATAAGAAAACTTGCCGACGAAACCCATACATATTCAGATGAGATATCCAAAATTACAAATTCCGTTACAGGAAGCAGTAAAAGTGCTGTAGACAGCATTGAAAAGGTAAGCGGAATAGTTAATGAAAGTGTAGAAGTCGCTGATTTAACTAAAGCTTCTTTTGAAGAATTGGTGGAAAAATTCGATAAGATCAATCTTTCAATAGTCGAAATTGCGGAAGCTTCTAAAGAGGTAAGAAATAATAGCGAATATATCCTTGAAAGAGCTACGGAAATATCCGCTATATCAGAAGAAACTACTGCAGCATCTCAAACCAGTTCGGAAGCAATAGATAAAAATCTTGCAGCCATGGAGGAAATCACCTCTTCCATTGAAAGCTTATCGGAAATTGCAGATAAACTAAATAAAATGGTAGAAAAATTTAATGTATAAAATCTACTTTTATTTCTTCTTCTTCAAAATATCTTGCTATGGAATAGAGTAAATCAGATAATCTGTTTAAATATTTCACAACATTTGAATCTATTTCAGCATTTTTTTGAAGAGAAATTGTTCTTCTTTCGGCTCTTCTGGCAACTGTTCTTGATACATGAAAATATGAAGATGCTTGTCCGGCCCCAGGTAATACAAAACCTGTGGGCTTTTTTACCTTTGCCATATACTTATCTATATTTTTTTCAAGATAGTCTATATCCTCATCTTTTATTCTATGAGGAACCTTTGTTTGATCTTCTGTGGCAAGATTGGCTGCAACAATAAAAAGTTTATTCTGAATATGATTTATTAATTCATATGTATCCTTATCGTCTTTTATATAATTTTTAGCAAGACCCAAAAATGATACCAGCTCATCTACAGTGCCATAACTTTCAACTCTTATATCATCTTTTGATACTCTCTTATTGTCAAAAAGACTTGTCTGCCCTTTATCCCCGGTTTTCGTGTATATCTTCACAAATAATTCCTCCTTCATTTTAATTTCTCTTTTTTGGTCTTGGACCATAAAACTGATAATAATTCACTTTAATTTTTCCATTAAATAATTTTCTTCTCCTATCAGCTCTCCTTCCGTATATTTTTTCAAACTCCTCGTTAGATGTAAGAAAATAAAGAGACCATGTATCCAAAAAACTGAAAACTTCACCCATTTTTCTGTATAAATCCTCTACTTTTTCTTTCTCTCCCATTCTCTCTCCATAGGGAGGATTTGATATGATAACTCCGTATTTTTTCTTGGAGCTTAGTTGCAATGCATCCTTTGTTTCATAGGTAATACAGTCGTCCACTCCCATCTCATACGTATTCTCTCTTGCAATTTTAACAGCTTCTTTATCAATATCATACCCAAAAATTTTCAGTTCTCTCTCCTGTATAATAGATTTCCTTGCAAAAATCTTTTCTTCTTTCCAATATTCTTCTTTTATTTTTTGCCAATCTTCTGCCGCAAAACTTCTCTGTATTCCCGGAGCGATATTTTTCCCTATCATAGCAGCTTCAATGGGAATAGTGCCGGAACCGCAAAATGGATCAATAAGTATTCTCTCCGGACTCCAATAACTTAGTTGAATCATAGCCGCAGCAATTGTTTCCTTTACAGGTGCATTGACATGCATTTTTCTGTATCCTCTCATATGAAGGGCTTCCCCTGAAGTATCAATGGATAGAGTTACCACATCTTTTAAAATCGAAACCAATATTGTAAATTTAGCTCCTGTTTCTTTAAACCATTCAGTTTTATATTTTGTTTTTAATTTTTCTACAACTGCTTTTTTAACTATGGCTTGGCAATCTGAAATGCTGAATAGCTTAGAATCCACGGATTTTCCGTTTACGGTAAACTCCCCGTCTTCATCTATCCATTCTTCCCAAGGAAGTGCTTTAGTTTTTTCGAACAATTCATCAAAGGTTAAAGCCTTAAATTCCCCCATTTTTAAGAATACCCTATCGGCAGTTCTAAGCCAGATATTTGTCTTTGCAATATCTTTTTCTTCACCTTTAAATGTTACCTTTCCATTTTCAACTTTTAAATCCGTATATCCTAATTTTAAAAGCTCCCTTTTAACTAATGATTCCAAACCAAAAGTCGAGGTCGCAATAAGTTCTATTTGTCCCATTTTATCCTCCCAATAATTAATTACCTTAATATTATACACCAAAACTAAATTAAATACTTTTTAAATGAGTACTTTTTAAAATCCTTGGGTATATAATGTTATAGGTTAAATTCTATATGACGAATATAGAAAACAAAAAACAATAGGGAGGGTCTTTAATATATGAAAAATATAGGAGAAACAATTCAAAGCGGAGATTGGAAGGGTGAAAAACATGTGCCTGTAATTCATGCCCCTGAAAAAGTTAAAAAAGGAGAAGCATTTGAAATAAAAGCAATAGTAGGAGAAAAAATACCTCACCCGAATACTTTGGAACATCACATTTGTTGGATAAAAATATTCTTTCAGCCTAAAGATGCAAAATTCCCAATAGAAATCGGAAATTCTGAATTCAGTGCTCACGGAGAAAGCGAAATATACAATGAGCCTTCCGTTTCTCTGACTACAAAAATTGATAAATCCGGTACAATTCATGCGTTAAGCTATTGTAATATTCACGGTCTATGGGAAAATAGCATAGAAATTTCCGTAGAATAGTGAGGTAAAAGATGAGGCTGTTAAAAAGAAGCTTCATCTTTTTTTATAATAATCTATCTCCTTGTTCTGGTATCCTTGACTAAAAGTTATTTATATTATATATTTTAATTGTAGTTAAATTTAATATTTAGGTAAAGGTACAAAGATTTATATTTCTTTGTTTAAAAGGGAAACAAGTAAAAGTCTTGTACGGTCCCGCCACTGTGAAGGTGAGAATTTTAAAATATGCCACTGAGAAATTGGGAAGGCTTAAAATTCTATGAACCTAAGTCAGGATACCTGCCTTTGCTAATGCACTAAAAACTCTACGGTAGATAGGGAGTGTTTCAGAATAGAATTATTATGTAAATACATAATGTTATTTTGCTTGTCACAGTTCCTGAAACCGCCGAGTTCAGGAACTTTTTTATTGCCCAAAATCATGAGGAGGTTAAAAGAGTGATAGAAGATAGAATAAAAGATATTGAGCTAAGAAAAAAAATAACTACAGCTGAAAACGCTGCACTATTTATTAAAAATGGTATGACAATTGCTACAAGTGGCTTTACTCCTTCAGGATATCCAAAAGCTACACCATTAGCACTTAGTAAAAGAATTAAAAACAATAACGAAAATATAAAAATTACATTAATTACAGGAGCTTCCGTCGGAGATGAATTGGACGGTGAATTAGCCAGAAATAATATTACAAAAAAAAGAATTCCCTATCAAACAAATGATAGCTGTAGAAAAGCTATAAACAATGGAGACATTCAATTTTGTGATGTTCATTTAAGCCTATTGCCTCAATACATTAATTATAATTATTTGGAAGATATAGATATCGGAATCGTAGAAGCATCTGAAATTACCGAAAACGGATGTATGATACCAACTACCTCTGTAGGTATAACACCAACTATAGTAAAAAAAGCTAAAAAATTAATAATAGAAATAAATACAAGTCAACCAATAGATCTAAGAGGAATACACGACATATATACTTTACCAAATCCCCCAAAAAGAACGCCTATACCTATACTAAACTGCAAAGATAGAATCGGTACAAATTATATCCAAATAGATAAAAATAAGATAATCGCCATAGTTTTCACGGATATAAGAGATGATGTTAAAAAATTAGCAGAACCAAATAAAGACAGTAATTTAATGGCGGAAATTTTTTTGGAATTTTTAGACCATGAAATCAAAGCAGGCAGAATTCCAAGAAAATTATTGCCCTTTCAATCCGGGGTCGGTTCAGTATCAAATTCAATACTAAATGGATTCTCTCGTTCAAAGTATGATAACCTTCAATTTTATTCAGAGGTAATACAGGATTCAATGTTGGACTTAATAGATATAGGAAAAGTACAAATAGCGTCCGGAACTGCTATTTCCCCTTCTCCGGAAGGATTAAATAAATTTTATGATGATATTAAAAGATATAAATCGAAGATAATATTGAGGCCACAAGAGATTAGCAATAACCCGGAAATAATCCGAAGACTCGGGGTCATAGCAATGAATACGGCAATAGAAGTAGATATATACGGTAATGTAAATTCCTCTAATATAATGGGTGGAAATCTCATGAATGGGATAGGAGGCTCAGGAGATTTTGCCAGAAATGCCTATCTGTCAGTATTCTTTACAAAGTCCACAGCTAAAAATGAAACTATTTCCACCGTAGTACCTCTTGTATCTCATGTCGATCACACCGAACATGATGTCAACATAATTATTACTGAGCAAGGAATAGCGGATTTGAGAGGTTTAAGTCCAAAGGAAAGAGCTATAAGCATAATAAACAATTGTGCTAATCCTATTTATAAGGATTTACTTTCGGATTATTTGAAAGAAGCTATGAAGAGTAAAAAGAACATACCTATATTACTAAATAGGGCTTTTAAATGTTTTGAATCATTAGAAAAAACCGACACGATGAAAAGAGGCAACATAGTTTGTTATGCAAATTTAATAAATAGAAAGGGTGATGACTATGAAGAAAAAAGCAAATGAATATATAAAAATTACCGTTGGAATGTCACTGGTAGCAATCGGTCTATACTTTTTTTTAATGCCAAAAAATCTATCTGTAGGCGGGGCTAATGGTTTAGCTATTGTTATAAATCATTTTATCCCGAATTTATCAATCGGACTTCTTATGATAATTATAAATATTTTTCTATTTGCAATTGGCTTTATCTTTATCGGAACTAATTTCGGTTTTAAAACCATATATGCAAGTTTTGGGGTCTCGGTTTTGGTATTATTATTTGAAAAAATTTTTCCCATGAAAAAACCATTAGCAAATGATATACTGATACAGCTTATTTTGGGTGTTATAATATCTGCAATAGGCATGGGCATAGTATTCAATCAAAATGCCTCAACAGGCGGAACAGATATTATAGCCAAAATATTAAATAGGTTCTGGGGTATAGATTTAGGTCGGGGTGTGCTCATTTCCGATCTTTCAATAACATTGGCAGCTGGCTTCGCCTATGGACTGCAAATTGGCCTGTATTCGTTATTAGGTGTGTTGCTAAATGGTTTAGTAATAGATGCAGCCATTGAAAGTATGAATATCCGTAAACAAGTTGTTATAGTAAGCAACTACAGCGAGGTAATAAACGATTATATAATAAAAAGTTTAGGGAAGGGTGCCACTTTGTATGAAGCTAAAGGAGGATTCACCGGAAGCGATAAAGAGGTTCTTGTAACTATATTAAGCAGAAAAGATTTTGTATTATTAAAAAATCTCATAAATAGTATAGATAAAAATGCCTTTATAATAGTTCACAATGTTCATGAAGTAATAGGAGAAGGATTTAAGGACATTGAAAATTTTTAACCCTTGACAAATACAATATCATTTATTATTA